>CAZRXZ010000067.1:0-6576 GCA_964604095.1 uncultured Arenimonas sp.
GGGCATGGCGGCGATCATCACCGCGCCGTGGCCCTGCTGAACCGCACGTTCGTAGCGCCGGCGTTCGCCGTTGGAGAACTCCAGGTCCAGCACTTCCCGGGTGCCGTGGCTGTTTTCAATCACTTGCCGGGAATGGATAATAGGCAGGGACGTCATGTTTTCATTGTCGCGCGTTTCCGCCGGACTGACTAGATAGGAAGCCCCCATATGTCCCGCTACACCCCGCCGCGCGACAGCGCCGAATGGCTCCGCCGCGACCTGAGCGTCCTGTGGCACCCCTGCACCCAGATGCGCGAGCATCCCGACACCCTGCCGCTGGTGCCGATCCGGCGCGGCCGCGGCGCCTGGCTGGAAGGCATCGACGGCACGCGCTACCTGGACGCGGTCAGCAGCTGGTGGACCAATCTGTTCGGCCATGCCGAGCCGCGCATCGCCGAGGCCGTGGCCATGCAGGCGCGCGAACTCGAACACGTGATCTTCGCCGGCTTCTCGCACGAGCCGGGCCTGCGGCTGGCCGAATCCCTGCTGGCGGCCGCGCCGCGCCAGGCCGGCCGGGCGCCGCTGGCGCGGGTGTTCTACGCCGACAACGGCTCGGCGGCGATCGAGGTGGCGCTGAAGATGAGCTTCCACAGCCACCGCAACCGCGGCGACGAACGGCGCACCCGCTTCGTGGCGTTGAGCAACAGCTACCATGGCGAAACCCTGGGCGCGCTGTCGATGGGCGACATCCCGCTGTACCGCCGGACCTACGCGCCGCTGCTGCTGCAGCCGCTGTTCGCGCCGTCGCCGGATGCGTTCGAGGCCGAGCCCGGCGAATCGGCCGAGGCCTGCGCCCTGCGCCGGGCCGATGCGCTGGCCGGCATTTTCGCGGCGCACGCCGGCGAAATCAGCGCGCTGATCCTGGAGCCGCTGGTGCAATGCGCCGGCGGCATGCGCATGCACCACCCGGCCTATCTGCGGCGCGCGCGGGAGATCTGCGACGCGCACGGCGCGCACCTGATCGCCGACGAGATCGCGGTCGGCTTCGGCCGCACCGGCACCCTGTTCGCCTGCGAGCAGGCCGGCATCACGCCGGATTTCCTGGTGCTGTCCAAAGGCCTGACCGGCGGTTTCCTGCCGCTGTCGGCGGTGCTGACCACCGAGCACGTGTACGAGGCGTTCCTGGACGATTCGCGCGAGCGCGCGTTCCTGCACTCGCACAGCTACAGCGGCAACCCGCTGGCCTGCGCCGCGGCCTTGGCCTCGCTGGCCATCTTCGACAGCGACGACGTGCTGGCCCGCAACCGCGGCACCGCCGCGCGCATGGCCGAACTGGCGGCGCCCCTGGCGGCGCATCCGCGCGTGGCCCAGATCCGGCAGACCGGCATGATCCTGGCCATCGAGACCCGCGGCGCCAGCGGCGAAGACGGCACCGCGGTGGAGGTCGCCGGCGGCCACGGCCTGCGCGCCTACCGGCACGCGCTCTCCCGCGGCGTGGTGCTGCGCCCGCTCGGCGACGTGCTGTACTGGATGCCGCCGTACTGCGTCGGCGAGGAGGAACTGCGCCTGCTGGCCGACGTCACCACCACCGCCCTTTCGGAGGCTTTCGCATGAGGACCATCCGCAGCTTCATCGACCTGCCGTTGCAGCCCGGCCAGGAACTGGTCCTGCCCGAGGCCACCACCAACCACGTCGTGCGCGTGCTGCGCCTGCAGGCCGGCGAGGTGTTCCACCTGTTCAACGGCGACGGCTTCGATTACCCGACCGAGATCCTGACCCTGGAAAAGCGCGGCGCGCGCGCGCGCGTGGCCGAACGCCTGCCGGTGGCGACCGAATCGCCGCTGCGCATCCACCTGTACCAGAGCATCGCGCGCGGCGAGAAGATGGACTTCATCCTGCAGAAAGCCACCGAGCTCGGTGTGCATGCGTTCACGCCGATGGTGTCCGACCGCACCGAAGTGAAGCTGGACGGCGAACGCTCGGACAAGAAGCTGGCGCACTGGCAGGGCGTGGTGCGTTCGGCCTGCGAACAGTGCGGACGCGCGCGCGTGCCGACGGTGCACGAACCGGTGGCCATCAACCGCATCGCGCCGGCCGACGGCCCGCGGCAGGCGTTCTTCCTGCAGCCCGGCGCCGGACGCCGCATCGATACGCTGGCCATCGACCGGGAGCTTGAGTTGAGCCTGGCGATCGGGCCGGAGGGCGGCTTCACCGAACGCGACCTGCACCTGCTGGGCACCGCCGGCTTCTCGGGTCTGGCGCTCGGCCCGCGCATCCTGCGCACCGAAACCGCCGGCATCGCGCTGGTGGCGGCCTTGCAGTCGCGCTTCGGCGACTGGTGATCAGAGCCGTTCGATGATCTGGCGTTCGACCGCTTCCAGATCCGGGACGGCGACGGCCTCGCGGTCGAGGAAAGCGGAGCTGAACAGCGGACTGGCGTGTTCCGGGTCGTCGATCAGCAGATCGGACGAGATGTTGACCAAGCGCGGGAAGCCCTGCGTCATCAACGCGAAATACGGCAGCCGGCCCTCGCCGGACAGGCCTTTCAGGATGGCGATCTTGGCACCGGCCACGGCCTCGCGCGGCTCCCAGCCGGCCATGGCGGAAAACGAAACCAGCGGCAGGCGATAACCTTTCCAGCGGATGGCGCCGAGATACCAGTCGGGCTTCTCTTCCACCGCTTCCGGCACCGCATAGGTGACGATCTCCGACACGGTGGTGTTCGGCAACAGCAGCTTGCCGCCCGGAAGGGCGATCAGCACCGCACGCAGTTGTTCGACTTGGCTTTCCATGGTGTCCTTCCGTTATTTGAACCAGGCGGCCATGCCGTCCAGAGACAGCATCGGCGCGCCGATGTTGACCAGCTCGCGCGCCAGGGTCGGCTCGTAACAGCTGTCGGGATCCTGCGCGCTGACGTTGCCGGTCAGCATGCCGGCCATGATCAGCGGCTGCGCCAGCTCGGTGTTGCCGCCGCTGAGCACCAGCACGCGCGCCTCGGGATCGCCTTCGTCGATGAACGGCCGCAAGCCGCCCTGCGCCTGGCATTGGTAGCCCAAGGGCGTGGATTGGATGCCGTAGTCCGGCGGCAGCAGGTAGATCGCGCCGGCATGCAGGTATTGTTCCGGCTCGCAGACCCGCACCGGCACGGCGCTGACCTTCTGCAATTGGCCGCACAGGCGCTGCAGCTGGCCGTCGGCGAATTGCTGGGACAGGGCCAGGATGCCGCTGAAGCCGGCCGGCACGGACTCGACCAGGCTGCGCACCGCGCCCGGACCGCCGATGCCGGAAATGGCCAGATACAGGCGGCCTTCGTTATCGGCGGCATCCGCCGCATAGGCAGGCGAGGCGGCCATCGGCTCCAGCGCGTGCACCGGCTCCGGCGCGGCGACCGTCGGCTCGGGCATCTGCGGCACGGGCGTCTCGATGGCCGGTGTCGGGTAGCCGTCCTCGACCAGCGAAAACTGCGAGAGGTCGAACTCGCGCGGCTTCGACGGCACCGGTTCCGGCACGGCCGCAGACGCGGCAACCGGCGTCGGTTCCGGCTCGGGCAAGACTTCGGCCGCCATCTCGTACGCGGGCACCTCGTCCGGCGCCGGCACGAAACGGTTCTCCAGGCTTTCGGCTTCGGCGATCAGGCGTTGCAGATCGTCATCGCCCGGCTCGGACAACGCGACCGCATCCATGCCGTCCGCCGCGTGCAGCGCGTCGAACGCCGGTTCGGCCATGACCGCCGCATCCGGTACGCCGGCATCGAAGCGGAAGGCCGGATGTTCGGCTTCGTCGAGGGGCTCAAGCTTCCCGAAATCGGCGGCCTTGACTTCGTCCGCGCTGTAGCCGCTGGACAGGTTCCGGTCAAGCTGCAGCAGGGCCGCCTCCAGTTCGCCGGCGTCGATGGCCAAGCCGTCGTACTCGCCCTCGTCCTGCCAAGCCGATGCCGCTTTCGGCGGCTCGGCCGCGACAAGCGGCTCGACCGGCGCGGAGAGCACCGCGGCGGATTCGGTTTCCGGTTCGGGCGCCGGCATGTCCGACGGTACGGCCACAGGGGCCGGATGCGCGGGGACCTGTTGGTGTTCGGACGGCAGCACACTGCGCCCAAGCAGCTTGGCGGCCAGGTGGCGCGCCCAACGGTTCAGGTCCCAGCCGCTCAGCGCGCGGGTGGTTTCGGCGTCGTCGAACAGCACGGTGATGCCGGGCTGGCCGAGCAGCTCGCCGTAGGGCTCCAGCTCCAGCTCGATCGACGGATCGAGGCTGATCACCAGCCGGCTGGGGTTGAGCGCCGTCAGCGTGGCCGGGTCGCTCTGCGCCGGCGTGCCGACCCAGGCGGGCTGCACGCCCAGGTCCGACAGGGCCGCGACCAGTTGGTCGCGGGCTTGGCCTTCGTGGCCGAGGACGACAATCCGTTGTGCACCCGATGCGTTCATGCGCTTACTTCTTGAAGACCTCGTTGACCTGACGCATCAGCTCGAATTCCTGGTACGGCTTGCCCAGGTAACGCTCGACGCCGAGGTCGAACGCGCGCTGGCGGTGCTTCTCGCCGGTCCGCGAGGTGATCATCATGATCGGCACATGCTGCAGGCGCGCGTCGGCCTTCATGTTCTGCGCCACTTCGTAGCCGTCCATGCGCGGCATCTCGATGTCTAGCAGCACCAGATCCGGCACCTGCTCGGCCATCTTCTCGATGGCCTCGACGCCGTCGCGGGCGGTCAGCACTTCGTAATTGTTGCGTTCCAGGATGCGCGAGGTGACCTTGCGCATGGTGATCGAGTCGTCGACCACCATCACCAGCGGCATCGAGCGGCCGGCGGCTTCGGCCGCCTGCGCCACCTGCGGCACCTGACGCGCGGCGTTGTGGCGGACCAGCGGCGCGAGGTCGAGAATGATGACCACGCCGCCGTCGGGCATGATGCTGGCGCCGTACACGCCCGGCACCGAGGTGACCTGCGGACCGACCGGCTTGACCACGATTTCCTGGCTGCCGAGCACCTGGTCGACGCAGATCGCGATGCGGTCCTGGCCGGATTTCGACAGCAGCATCGGCATCTGCATGCTGCCCACGGCCTTGGCCGACGGCAGGTCGAGCAGGCCGCCGAGGTCGTAGATCTTGTGGCGGTTGCCGGCGTAGTTGAACTCCGGCACCTCGAGCTGCAGTTTCTCCTCGAGCTCCTCGCGGCCGATCCGGCCGACGCCGTCGACCGAGGCGATCGGGATCGCGAACTGGCTTTCGCCGATCTTGACGAACACCGCCTTGGTCACCGCCAGGTTCAGCGGCAGGCGGATGATGAACTCGGTACCGCGGCCGAGGTTGCTTTGGATGCCCAGGCTGCCGTTGAGGCCGCCGATCTCCTTGCTGACCACGTCCATGCCGATGCCGCGGCCGGCCAGACGGGTGACGCTGTCGGCGGTCGAGAATCCGGTCTGGGTGATCAGCGCGTGCAGCTGCGCGTCGTCCAGCGCGGCGTCTTCGGCGATCAGTCCGCGCTCGACGGCCTTGCGGCGGATCTGTGCGCTGTCGAGGCCGCGGCCGTCGTCGCGCACCGTGAGCACCACTTCCGTGCCTTCCGGCGCGATGCTGACCGAGACCACGCCGGTTTCCGGCTTGCCGGCGGCGCGGCGCTGCTCCGGCGACTCGATGCCGTGCGCGACGGCGTTGCGCAGCAGGTGTTCCAGCGGCGCGATCATGCGGTCGAGCACGGTGCGGTCCATTTCGCCGTGGGCGCCGTCCACACGCAGTTCGACCTGCTTTCCGGAGTCCTGCGCGGCCTGGCGCAGCACGCGGCGCAGGCGCGGCAGCAGGGTTTCGAACGGCAGCATGCGCGTGCGCATCAGGCCTTCCTGCAGCTCCGAGCTGACCCGCGACTGCTGCAGCAGCAGCGATTCGTGGTGACGCGTCAGGTCGTCGAGCGTGGCCTGCAGGTTGATCAGGTCGTTCGAGGATTCCGCCAGCGAGCGCGACAGCTGCTGCTGGGTGGTGAAGCGGTCGAGCTCGAGCGGGTCGAAGTCCTTGTTGCCCTGGTCGGCCTCGCGGATGTTGCGCGCCGCGATCTGCGCTTCGGTCTCGATGTCGAGGCGGCGCAGCTGCTCGCGCAGGCGCGAGGTGGTGCCGTCGAGCTCCACCAGGTTGGTCTTGAACTGGCTGAGCTGCTGTTCCAGGCGGGCGCGGTAAATGGCGACCTCACCGGCGAAATTGACCAGCTGGTCGAGCAGGTCGGCGCGGATGCGGACCACTTCCTGCGGCGTGCGCAGGCCCTCGTCGGCATCCAGGTCCTGCACGTCGATCGGCCCGGACAGCGGCTTCATCGCGTCGGCGGCGGAATCCGCCACAGACGCCGCCACGGCAGGCGAGGCGACCTCGGCCACGGCGGCCGCGGCAGGCACATGCCCGGTCTCCAACAGACGGATATGGTCTTCCGGCGCTTCCGGCGCGCGGCGCTCTTCCACGCTGTGGGTCATCCGGTGCAGGGCATCGAGCGTACGCTCGATGACCGCGATACGGCCGGTACCCGGCACCGTGCCGGCGTCGGCGCTGTGCTGGATGAAGCTTTCCAGGCTGTGGCTGAGCTCACCGATGCCGAACAGGCCGGCCATGCGCGCGCCGCC
>CAZRXZ010000068.1:0-6491 GCA_964604095.1 uncultured Arenimonas sp.
TTCGGTCATGAAGCAGACGAACAGGCCCTTGGGGTGGCCGAACAGCTGGTCCTGGTTGGCAAGTGCGGTGGCGGTCATCGAGTGGTTGCTCTAATTTGTGACGTGTCGCCAGTATAGCCGCTGTTGGAGTACCATAAGGGCCTTGGTCAACCGAAGGTTTTGTCCCATGCGCGTACGTTCCGTTGCCGGCCTGCTGGCCCTCCTGATGACCGGGGCTTCGGCCGCCGCCGACAAGACCCCGTTCGACGTGCGCGCCATGGTCGCGCTCGAACGCCTGTCCTCGCCGACCCTGTCGCCGGACGGCCGTCTGGCGGTGTTCGCCGTGCGTCAGGCCGACGTGCCGGCCAACAAGGCCAGCACCGGGCTGTGGATCGAGAACCTGGTGGCGCGCGATGCCGCCCCGCCGGTGCGTTTCACCGCCGAAGGCCTGAACGTCAACTCGCCCAGCTTCTCGCCGGATGGCAAGACCGTCTATTTCCTGTCGGCCAAGTCCGGCTCGATGCAGCTCTGGGCGCAGCCGGTCGACGGCGGCCAGGCCGTACAGGTGTCCGATTATCCGCTCGACATCGGTTCCTACAAACTCTCGCCGGACGGACGCCAGATCGCCCTGAGCTTCGAGGTGTTCCCCGATTGCCGCGACCTGGCCTGCAGCAAGCAGCGCCTGGACGCCAAAGCCGCCGACAAGGCCAGCGGCATGCTGTTCGACAAACTGTTCGTGCGCCATTGGGACACCTATGCCGACGGCCGCCGCAATCAGCTGTTCCTGGCACCGATGCCGGTCGACGGCGGCAAACTGAGCGTCGCCGCCAAGCTCAGCCTCGGCATCGACGGCGACATCCCCTCCAAGCCGTTCGGCGACGCCAGCGAATACGCCTGGTCGCCGGATAGCCGCAGCCTGGTGTTCTCGGTGCGCATCGCCGGCAAGACCGAAGCCTGGTCGACCAACTTCGACCTGTACCACGTCGATACCGGCGTGCACGGCCAGTTCCGCCCGCGCAACCTGACCGAAGCCAATCCGGCCTGGGACACCGCGCCGGTGTTCAGCCCGGACGGCAAGACCCTGTACTATCTGGCGATGAAGCGCCCGGGCTTCGAGGCCGACCGCTTCGCCATCATGGCGATGGATCTGGCCACCGGTCGCAGCCGTGAGGTGGCGCCGAACTGGGACCGGTCGGCCGGTTCGCTGTCGGTCGGCGCCGACGGCAAGACCCTGTACGCCACCGCCGACGACCTCGGCCAGCATCCGCTGTTCGCCATCGACGCCGGCACCGGCGCGGTGACGCGCCTGGCCGCCGACGGCTCGGTCAAGGAATACGACGTGGCCGCCGGCCGCATCCTGTTCACCCGCGATAGCCTGGCGTCGCCGGCGCAGCTGTATCTGATGCCGGCCGCGGGCGGCAACGCGCGTCTGATCAGCGCCAACAACCGCGAGGCCATCGCAGCCACCGCCTGGGGCGAATTCGAGCAGTTCAAGTTCACCGGCTGGAACGAGGAAACCGTGCACGGTTACGTGCTCAAGCCGGCCAATTACGTCAAAGGCCGCAAATACCCCATCGCGTTCCTGATCCACGGCGGCCCGCAGGGCAGCTTCGGCAACGGCTGGAGCTACCGTTGGAACCCGCAGACCTACGCCGGCCAAGGCTATGCGGTGGTGATGATCGACTTCCACGGCTCCACCGGCTACGGCCAGGCCTTCACCGACGCCATCTCCGGCCATTGGGGCGATCGCCCCTTGGAAGACCTGCAGAAAGGCTACGCCGCGGCGCTGGCCAAATACGGTTTCCTCGATGCCGACCGCGCCTGCGCGCTGGGCGCCAGCTACGGCGGCTACATGGTCAACTGGATCGCCGGCAACTGGCCGCAGCCCTGGAAGTGCCTGGTCAACCACGACGGCGTGTTCGACAACCGCATGATGGGCTACGCCACCGAAGAGCTGTGGTTCACCGAGTGGGAAAACGGCGGCACGCCGTTCGCGGTGCCCGACAACTACGAGAAGTTCAACCCGGTCAACCACGTGTCGAAATGGCGCGTGCCGATGCTGGTGGTGCAGGGCGAGCTCGACTACCGCATCCCGACCGAGCAGGGCCTGGCCACCTTCACCGCCTTGCAGCGCCAGGGCATCGAAAGCCAGCTGCTGGTGTTCCCGGACGAAAACCACTGGGTGCTGAAGACCCAGAACAGCATCCGCTGGCACGATACCGTCAACGCTTGGCTGCGCCGGCACATCGGCGGCGGTGACGCGCCGTGAGCGACGTGGTCGAGCCGTTCAAGGGCCTGAAAGGCAGCCGCAACGATTGCTCCAAGTGCTCGATCCAGGTGCTGTGCCTGCCGGCCACCATCAACCCGGACGATTTCGAGCGCCTGAACACCATCGTGCAGAAGCGCCGTCCGCTCAAGCGCGGCGACGTGCTGTTCGCCAGCGGCCAGAAGCTGGAGCACCTGTACGTCGCCCGCGAAGGTGCGTTCAAGTCGGTGGTGTACAACGCCGAAGGCGATAGCCAGGTCACCGGCTTCCACCTGCCGGGCGAGATCCTCGGCCTCGACGCCTTGGGTACCTCCAAGCACACCTGCGATTCGGTGGCGCTGACCACGGCCGACGTCTGCGAGATTCCGTTGAACGACCTGCAGAAGGTGGCGGCGCAGGTGCCGAGCCTGCAGCACCAGCTGCTGAAGATCATCGGCCAGACCATCAACCGCGACCAGAAGCACATCGAGATCCTGTCCAAGAAGAACGCGCACGAGCGCATGTCGATCTTCCTGCACCAGCTGTCGGAGCGTTACCGCCAGCTCGGGCGCTCGGGCGAGCGCTTCATGATCCCGATGTCGCGCGAGGACATCGGCAGCTACCTCGGCCTGGTGATCGAGACCGTCAGCCGCACGCTCAGCAAGATGCAGGAAGACGGCCTGATCGAGGTCAACGGCCGCGAGGTCATCATCCGCGATTTGGGCAAGCTGCACGTGCTGGCGCACGAGGCGGCGCCGCGCAAGAGCGCTTAAGCCAGGCTGCGGCAGCCCAGCGCGGCCAGGATGCCGTGCATCTCCGGCACGTGCATCAGCCAGGGCGCGGCGGCGGTGAGCGCGCCGGCCAGCAGCACCAGCGCGGCCATGCCGATGCGCAGCCGGCGGTTGTCGAGCAGGCCCTGCAGGCGCGCCCCCGAGTAGCTCATCGCCGTCATCAGCGGCAGGGTGCCCAGGCCGAACGCCGCCATCATCAGGCTGCTGTGCAAGGGGCTGGCTTCCATCCACGCCGCCAGCAGCACGCTGGTGCTCAGGCCACAGGGCAGCCAGCCCCAGATCGCGCCAAGGCCCAGCGAACGCCACAGGCCGGCGGCCGGCAACGCGGCCTTGGCTTTCGACACCAGGCGCCATAACGGCGAGGCCAGCGCGTTGGTGATGGCGAAGCGGCGCGGGAACAGCATGCGCAAAGCGATCAACACCAGCAGCAGGCCCATGGCGCTGCGCAGCCAGAGCGCCAGGTCCGGAATCCGCACCAGGCCGACGAAGGCGGCGCCGAGTACGCCGGCCAGCAGGCCGGCCAGGGTGTAACTGCCGATGCGCCCGAAATTCAGCGCCAAGGCGTGCGGCAGGGCCGCGTCCTTGCCGTGGCCGTTGAGCGAAGCCGCGATGCCGCCGCACATCAGCGCGCAGTGCGCACCGCCGGTCAGTCCGGCCAGCAAGGCCGCGGACAGCACCAGGAAATCAATCGGCATCGGTCCGTTCCGGCGCGTTCGGGCGCGGCTTGCTGTCGTCGGCGAGGATGTCGAGCGCGGCCGCGTCGAGGTTCTCGAACTGGCCTTTGCGCACCGCCCAGAAGAAGGCGGCCACGGCCGCCGCCAGCAGCACCAGGGAAATCGGAATCAACGCCAGCAGGATGTTCATGGTTTCACCGAATGGATGCGCAGTGCGTTGAGCGTGACCAGCAGGGAGGAGCCTGCCATGCCGAGCGAGGCGTAGCCGGGATGCACCACGCCGGACAGCGCGACGGCGACCGCCACGACATTATAGGCGATGGCCCAGCGCAGGTTCTGGCGCATCAGGTGCTGCATGTGCGCGGCCACCGCGAACACCTGCGGAATCTGCTTCAGGCGCGAATTCATCAGCAGGATGTCGGCGTTGGCCTGCGCCAGCCAGGCGCCGGAGCCCATCGCCATCGAGACGTCGGCCTGCGCCATCACCGGCGCGTCGTTGATGCCGTCGCCGACCATCAGCACCCGGCCGCCGGTGGCCTGCAGTGCTTTCAGATAGTCGAGTTTGTCCTGCGGCGTGGCGCGCGCGCGCCATACGCCGATGCCCAGCGCCTCGCCGGTTTCGCGTACGCGCTCGCTGCTGTCGCCGCTGAGCAGATGGCTGCGCAGGCCGCGTGCGGCGAGCCAGGCCAGATCGGCGGCGGCATCGGGCTTGATCGGGTCATGCAGGCGGAAGTGCGCCAACGCCTGGCCGTTGCGGCCGAGCCAAACGCCGTCATCGGCTTGCCCGGGTGCGGCGAAATCGGCCTTGCCGATGCGGTATTCGGCGCCGTCCAGGCGGCCGGCGACGCCGTGGCCGGGAATCGCGCTCAGGCCGTCGAAGGCGGCCGGCGCGCCCTCGAAACCGGCGAATGCGGCCGCCAGCGGATGTTTCGAGCCGGCCTCCAGGCCATAGGCCAGACGCAGCGCTTCGGTTTCGGTGCAGGGCGCGAACGCGGCCATCGACTGCAGCGTGGTGCGCCCGCCGGTCAGGGTGCCGGTCTTGTCGAACACCACATCGCTGATGTCGGCCAGTTTCGACAGTGCGTCCGGCTTCAACACCAGTACGCCCAGGCGCGCCAGCGCATCGAAGGCCGAGGACACCGCTGCCGGCACCGCCAGCGACAGCGCGCAGGGACAGGCCGCGACCAGCACCGCCAAGGCCACCGAGAACGCGCGGTCGGCGTCGATCCGCCACCACACGGCGAAGGCGACGGCGGTGACCAGGAACATCACGGTCACGAAGCGCGAGGCCAGCCGTTCGGCCCAGACGTTCTGCACCGGCCGGGCGTTCTGGGCCTGCTCCACCAAGCGCAGGATGTGCGACAGTTGGGTGGCCTGCCCGGTGTGGCTGACGCGGATCTCGCCGGCGACGGCGCCGAGCGTGCTGCCGGCCAGCAGGGTATCGCCGCGGCGGCGCGTCTGCAGGGCCGACTCGCCGGTGAGCAGGGCTTCGTCGACCTCGACCGCTTCGCTCAGCAGTTCGCCGTCGGCCGGCACCGCTTCGCCCGGCGGCAGGAACAGCACGTCGCCCGTGCGCACCTGCCCGATCGGGCATTGCTCGCGCACGGCGCCGTTCAGGCGCCAGGCGAACGCCGGTTGCGCGCGCGCCAGCAAATCGACCTGCGCGCGCGCGGTGTTGCGCGCGAAGCGCTCCAGGATGCGCGCCGAGAGCAGGAAGAACACGAACATGGCCGAGGCGTCGAACCAGATGTGGTCGCCGCCGGTCAGGGTCTGGTACAGGCTGGCGAAGTAGGCCAGCAGGATGCTGCTGGCGGCCAGGGTGTCCATGCCGGGCTGCCGGTGGCGCAGCTCGCGCCACATGCCGCGGATGAATTCGCTGCCGGAATAGAACACCACCGGCGAGCACAGCAGGAAGGTCAGCCAACGGAAGAAGTCGCGGGTGGCGACCGACATTTCGCGCGCGGTGTCCAGGTACAGCGCTTCGGAGAACATCATGGTCTGGGTGGTGACCAGCGCCGCCAGTCCCAGCTTCAGCAACAGGCTGTTGCGTTCGCGCCGCTTGGCGCGCTCGTAGTCCTCGTTCACCGACAGGTAGGGCTTGTAGCCCAGGCCGGCCAGGCGCGCGCACAGCGCCGAGAGCCGGGTCTTGCCGGGGTTCCAGCGGATCTCGACCCGCCCGGTGATGGCGTTGGCGTTCACCGCCGCCACCGCCGGATCCTTGGCCAGCGCGTTCTGGATCAGCCAGGCGCAGGCGGCGCAGTGCATGCCGTCGGTCAGCAGGGTCACTTGCCGCCCTTCGGGGCAGGGCCGGCAATGCGCATCACGCACCTCGTCCCGGTCCCAGGCTGAATAATCGAGCGCCGCTTCGTCGACCTTGCCGCCTTCAGTGCGGCGCAGGCGGTAATAGTCGTCGAGCCCTTCGGCCACGATCCACTGCGCCGCGCCGGCGCAGCCGCGGCAGCAGAAGTGCCGGGTCTCGCTGTCGACCGCTACCTCGACCGGCGCGTGGCCCAAGGCCGCCTGGCAGTGGAAGCAGGTCGCCGCGTCCTGCATAGCGGTATCAGCGTGCCTGTACGGCGGGCGTCAGGGTCAGGGTGCCGGAGTCGCTGTATTCGCCGACCAGACGCCAGCTGCCGGCCTCGTCGCTGACCACCACCTGCGCCGGCACGAACGCGGGCGGTTTCGGCAGCAGGGCTTGGCCGTCGAGCAGGCGTACGCGCACGTCCTGTTCGGCGCGGTTGGGATGTACGAACACCGCCTGAGCCGGCGCTTGCGCCAGCTCCGGGGGAGCGGTCTTGAGGT
>CAZRXZ010000069.1:0-6457 GCA_964604095.1 uncultured Arenimonas sp.
CGGGTCAGCACCAGGTTGCGGCGTTCGGGCAAGGCGCGGCCCAGCGATTCGGCGGTCTTGCGCCCCATCAGCACGGTCTTGCCGCGGGTCAGCGCCTTGAAGCGCTTCAGGTCGTCGGGCAGATGCCAGGGCAGGCGGTTGCCGAAGCCGATCGCATGCCGCCGGTCGAGCGCGGCGATCAGCGTCAGGCTCACACCGCCACCGGCGCCTTGATGGCGGCCTGCGGTTGGTAACCGACGATCTCGATGTCCTCGAAGCGGAACGCCATCAGATCGCGCACCTCGGGATTGAGCTTAAGCTGCGGCAAGCTGCCGGGCGCGCGGCCCAGCTGCTCGCGCACCTGTTCGAAATGGTTGCTGTAGATGTGCGCGTCGCCGAAGCTGTGCACGAAATCGCCCACGTCCAAATCGCAGACCTGCGCCACCATGTGCGTGAGCAGGGCGTAGCTGGCGATGTTGAACGGCACGCCCAGGAAGATGTCGGCCGAGCGCTGGTACAGCTGGCAGCTCAGACGCGCGCGGCCGCCGGGCGTTTTGGCCGGCGCCACGTAGAACTGGAACAGCGTGTGGCAGGGCATCAGCGCCATCTCCGGCAGCTCGCCCACGTTCCAGGCGCTCACGATCAGGCGGCGCGAATCGGGGTTGCGCTTGATTTCATCAACCACCCAGGCGATCTGGTCGACGACACGGCCGTCCTTGCCTTCCCAGCAACGCCACTGCTTGCCGTACACCGGCCCGAGGTTGCCGTCGGCGTCGGCCCATTCGTCCCAGATGCTGACCTTGTTGTCCTTCAGGTAGGCGATGTTGGTGTCGCCCTTCAGGAACCACAGCAGTTCGTGGATGATCGAGCGCAGGTGCAGCTTCTTGGTGGTCACCAGCGGGAAGCCGTCGCTCAGGTCGAAGCGCATCTGATAACCGAACACCGAGCGGGTGCCGGTGCCGGTGCGGTCGCTCTTGTCCTGGCCGTGCGCCATCACATGGCGCAGGAAGTCCAGGTAGGCCTTCACGCCACCGGCTCCCGACGGCGCGACAGCATCAGCAGGAACAGGCCGAACGCGATCACCGGCAGGCTCAGCAGCTGGCCCATGGTCAGCCAGCCCCAGGCGATGAAGCCGATGTCGGCGTCCGGCTGGCGGATGAACTCGACCGCGAAGCGGAAGATGCCGTAGCACAGCGCGAACAGGCCGGACACCGCGTAACGCGGGCGCGGCTTGCGCGAATACAGATACAGGATCAGGAACAGCGCCAGGCCTTCCAGCGCCGCCTGCGCCAGCTGCGAGGGATAGCGCGCGTAGCGGTCGAGCAGGCCGGACTCGTGCAGCACGCGCAGTTGCGCCGCGCTTTGGCCGATCAGATCGGACTCGGCGCGCGGGAACACCACACCCCAATCCTTGCCGGTGTAGCGGCCCCACAGCTCGCCGCCGATGTAATTGCCGAGACGGCCGAACAGCAGGCCCGGCGGCACCAGCGGTGCCAGGAAATCGAGGGTGTCGAACACGTGCCGGCGGTTCTGCCGGGACCACAACGCGACCGCGGCCACCACGCCGAGCAGGCCGCCGTGGAAGCTCATGCCGCCTTCGTTGATGCGCAGCAGGAACAGCGGGTCGGCGAGGAATTCGGGCCAGGCGTAGAACAGCACGTAGCCCACGCGCCCGCCGATGACCACGCCCAGCATGCTGTTGAACAGCAGGTCGGAGAAGCGCTCTTCGGTGACATCGCCCAAGCGGCCGGCGCGGATGCGGTGGCGGCCGAGCAGATAGGCGGCGGCGAAGCCCAGCAGGTACATCAAACCGTACCAATGGATGCCATGCGGCCAGAACGGCAGCGCGATGGCGACGGGGTCGATGTCGTGCAGGAAGATCATGCGGCGGTCCGGTGGCTACAAGCCTGTATTGTGCCCGAAAACCCGGTTCTAGAGCACCACCGGCTCGTCCGGCAGCTCGCGCGGATTGTCGGCCGGCGCCGGGAAATGCAGGGCCAGCAAGGCGTTGATGCGCGCCAGGCAGGCCAGCACCGCCCGGTCGGGTTCGCCGCGGTGCATGTCCTCGGCGAAGGCCGCGGTCAGCGCCTGCCATTCGGCGGCCGGCACGCGCGCGGCGATGCCGCGGTCGGCCACGATTTCGACCCGACGTTCGGCCAGCTGCAGATACAGCAGCACGCCGCTGTTGTCAGCCGTGTCCCACACCCGCAGACCGGAGAACAGCTGTTCGGCGCGTCGGCGCGGGGTCAGCCCGGCCCACAGCGCCACGGGCGAATAACGCGCCTCGACCGCGAAACAGAGCTCGCCGGCATGGCTGCGCTCGCCCTCGGCGATGGCGTCGCGGATGGCGCGCATGCGCGCCTGCGGGAACCAGCGCGGCAGGCGGAACCAGCCGGTGCACAGATTGAGCCAAAGCCGTCGCAACATCACCATCCCCCCGATGCGCCGCCGCCGCCGAAACCGCCGCCACCGCCGCCCCAACCGCCGCCTCCGAAGCCACCGCCGCCACCCCAGCCGGAACCGCCGCCGGGGAACGAACCCCAGCTGCCGCGGCCGGAGCTGAAACGCGCCGGCCCGGAACTGGCCACCAGGAACGCGACGACAGCCGCCAGAATGCCGGAGCCCAGGGTGCTGAGCAGCACGAAGCCCAGACCGCCGGCGACCAGCCCGGCGCCGCTGCGGCGCAGGAATACCGGCTTCAGCCGGGTGCCGGCCGCGACCAGCCCGATGAAAAAGCCGAGAAACACCGCGAACAGCCCACCGGGCATCTGCCGATTCCGCCGTTCTTCGACCAGAGGCGGCGGCAGGTCCTCGCCGTCGATCAGGCCGGACAAGGCTTGGGTGGCGGCTTGGATGCCGCCGAAGTAGTCGCCGTCGCGGAAATGCGGCGTAAGGTATTCGCGGATGATGCGGCCCGATTTGGCGTCCGGAATCGCGCCTTCCAGCCCGTAGCCGACCTCGATGCGGACCTTACGGTCGTCCTTGGCGATGAACAGCAGCACGCCGTCATCGACCTTGGCGCGGCCGAGCGCGTTGCGTTCGGCCACGGCCAGCGCGGCCTGTTCGATCGAGGCGCCGCCCAGGGAACCGGTCATGTACACCGCCAATTGGCTGCCGGTACGCTTTTCCAGCGCGGCCAAGGGCGCTTCCAGCGCCGCGATCTGCTCGGCACTGAGCGTGCCGGTGGTGTCGGTCACGTGCTGCGTCAATACCGGCGCGCCCGCCGGCTGCGCCCGCAGCGGCCCTGCCGCCGACAGCAGCAGGACCAGCACGGCCAACGCGCGCGACAGGCGCATCAGTTACCGGCGGGCTTCTCGGCCGGGGCGAATTCCACCGTCGGCGCCTTCGAGATGGCCGCTTCGTTCTCGACCGAGAAGTTGGCCTTGGTCTCGTAGCCGAACAGCATGGCGGTGAGGTTGACCGGGAACTTGCGGATGTGGGTGTTGTAGGCCTGCACCGACTGGATGTAGCGGTTGCGGGCCACGGTCACCCGGTTCTCGGTGCCTTCCAGCTGCACCTGCAGGTCGCGGAAGTTCTCGTTCGACTTCAGCTCCGGATAGTTCTCCGACACCACCAGCAGGCGCGACAGCGCGCCGGACAGCTCGCCCTGGGCGGCCTGGAACCTCTTCAGGGTGTCCGGATCGGCGGCCTGGTCGGCGTTGATGTTCATCTGGCCGACGCGCGAACGGGCGTTGGTGACCTCGGTCAGCACACGCTCTTCCTGGGCGGCGAAGCCCTTCACGGTCGCGACCAGGTTCGGCACCAGGTCGGCGCGGCGCTGGTACTGGTTCAGCACCTCGGACCACTGGGCCTTGACCTCTTCATCCTGCTGCTGGATGGTGTTGTAGCCGCAGCCGGACAGCAGGCCGGCCAGCAGCACGAGGGCGAAGGAACGGATACGCATGGCACACCTCACGGGCTTGGGATGCGCCTATGCTACCGCAAAATCATTTCCTGGCGTTGCGGCGCGAACGGATGTTCAGCATCTCCACCGTGGCCGAGAACGCCATGGCGAAATACAGCAGCTTGCGCTCGATGTGGATCTCGAAGCCGTCCGCGATCAGGGCCACGCCGACCAGGATGATGAAGGCCAGCGCCAGGGTCTTCACGGTCGGGTGGCGGTCGATGAAGTCGCCGATCGGGTTGGAGGCGAACACCATCACGCCGACCGCGGCGATGATGGCGGCGATCATCACCGGCACGTTGTCGACCATGCCGACCGCGGTGATCACCGAATCCAGCGAGAACACGATGTCGATCACCGCGATCTGCGCGATGACCAGGCCGAACACCGCCGACGGCTTGGTGTTGATGTCCTCCTCGTCGCCGCGGCCCTCGACCGAATCGTGGATCTCGAGCGTGCCCTTGACCAGCAGGAACAGGCCGCCGCCGATCAGCACCAGGTCGCGCACCGAGAAGTTCTGGCCGAACAGCGAGAACAGCTCGGTCTGCATGCGCGCCAGGAACGCCAGCGACACCAGCAGCAGGATGCGCGAGACGCAGGCCAGCATCAGGCCGAACTTGCGCGCGGCCGGGCGGCGCTCGGGCGGCAGTTTGCTGACCGCGATCGAGATGAACACCAGGTTGTCGATGCCGAGCACGATCTCGAGCGTGGCGAGGGTGAACAGGGCGATCCAGATCTCGCCGTTGAAAATCCAATCCATCAGGAATCCTTGTTGAACAGCGGCCAGAGAATCAGCAGCCAGCACGCGGCGGCGTTGATGTCGGCCAGGAAAACGGCGGCGGAGCCCATGTCCTTGGCGCGGCCGGCCAGTTCATGGTGCTCGGGGCCCCAGCGGTCGACCACCGCCTCGAGCGCGGAATTCAGCACCTCCACCAGCAGGATCAGCAGCAGCACCGAAACCAGCAGGAACTTCTCCACCGGCGAGGGCCCCAGATACAGGCCGAGCGGCACCAGCACCAGGCACAGGTACACCTCCAGCCGGAACGAGGACTCCACGCGCCAGGTGGCGCGCAACCCCTGCAACGACCACACGAAGGCCTGCCAGGCGCGGAACGGCGTGCGCGGGGCGTGGCTGTTTTCGCTATCGGCCATGGACTTGCCGGCTCCGGGCGGCGGAACCGACGCGGTGCGGAACGCGCATCGTCGGACTGGAAGAGGACGGAATCGAGGCGTATTTTGCCATAAAGCGCCCCCGGGCAGGGCCGGAGCGGCTCAACGCCGGCCGCCGATCAGGGTGCCGAGCAGGCCGCGCACGAGCTTGCGGGCCTGGTATTTGGCCTCGGCCTCCAGCACGCCCTGGCGTCGGCCGTTGCCGAACAGCAGCTCGTGCAGGAATCCGGGCTCCTGCTTGCCGGCTTTCTCCGAACCGGCCGGCGCGGGCGCCGGGTCGGCCGGGGCGCGGCGGTTGAGCACCTCGTGCGCGGACTCGCGGTCGATGCCGCGGTCGTACTTGACGCCCAGCAGACTGCGGGCCAGCACCGCCTGGCGCTCGGCGTCGGTGAGGGCGCCCATCCGGCAACGCGGCGGACAGATCAGCGCGCGTTCGACCGGCATCGGCACGCCCTTGTCCTGCAGGGTCGAGACCAGCGCCTCGCCGACCGCCAGTTCCGAAATGACCTGGGCGACCTGCAGTTTCGGGTTCGGCACGAAGGTCTCGGCGGCGGTGCGCACGGCCTTCTGGTCGCGCGGGGTGTAGGCGCGCAACGCATGCTGGATGCGGTTGCCGAGCTGGCCGAGCACGTCGTCGGGGATGTCGTCCGGGTTCTGCGAGCAGAAATACACGCCCACGCCCTTGGAGCGGATCAGCCGCACCACCTGCTCCACCCGCTGCAGCAGCGCCGGCGCGATGCCGTCGAACAGCAAGTGCGCCTCGTCGAAGAAGAACACCAGTTTCGGCTTGTCCAGGTCGCCGACCTCCGGCAGGGTCTCGAACAGCTCGGACAGCAGCCAGAGCAGGAAACTGGAATACAGCTTGGGCTGCAGGATCAGCTGTTCGGCGCTGAGCAGGTTGATCATGCCGCGGCCGGAAGCGTCCACGCGCAGGATGTCGGCCAGCTCCAGCGCCGGCTCGCCGAAGAACTGCTCGCCGCCCTGCTGTTCCAGACGCAGCAGCGCGCGCTGGATGGCGGCCACCGAGGCCGGCGACACCAGGCCGTAGCGCGCGGACACCGCCGCTTTGTTCTCGGCCACATGCGTCAGCACCGCGCGCAGGTCGATCAAATCGAGCAGCAGCAGGCCTTCGTCGTCGGCCAGCTTGAACGCGATGTCGAGCACGCCGGCCTGGGTCTCGTTGAGCTCCAGGATGCGCGCGAACAGGCTCGGCCCGAATTCGGACACCGTGGTGCGCACCGGATGGCCTTTCTTGCCGAACAGGTCCCAGAACGCCACCGGGCTGGCTTCGTTGGCGTAATCGGCGATGCCGATCTGCGCCACACGTGCGGCCAGCTTGTCGCTCATCGCGCCGGCGGCGGCCAAGCCGGCGATGTCGCCTTTGACGTCGGCCATGAACACCGG
>CAZRXZ010000070.1:0-6317 GCA_964604095.1 uncultured Arenimonas sp.
CGTCGTCGTCGTACAGCAGCACCGGACCGGCATCCGGAAAGCGGCCGGCCATCAGGTCGTCGGGGGTGAACACGTTCGGCGATTCATGGCCGGGGAACGGCTCGCTGGCCGCGCGGCCGATGCCGGTGCGCACCCAATGCGCGCCGGTGGCGATGACCACGGCATCGGCGCCGATGGCCAGCACGTCCTCGGCGCCCAGTTCGTTGCCGCGGAACACCGACACGTTCGGCATCGGTTCGATGCGGCCGACGCGCCAATCGCGCACCCGGCGCCACTCGCTCAGACCCGGCAACGCCGATTCCTTCAGCACCCGGCCGCCGAGCTGCTCGGTGGCCTCGGCCAGCATCACCTCGTAACCGCGCTGGCCGAGCGCGCGCGTGGCTTCCAGTCCGGCCGGGCCGGCGCCGACCACCAACACGCGTTTCTCCGACTTGCGCGCCGGGATGTGCTCGGGATGCCAGCCCTTGCGCCACTCCTCGCCCATGCTCGGGTTCTGGGTGCAGCGGATCGGCGTGATGGTCATGTCGCCGGACACGCAGATGTTGCAGCCGATGCACTCGCGGATGCTGTCGATGGCGCCGCTCTCGATCTTCTTCGGCAGGAACGGATCGGCGATCGACGGCCGTGCCGCGCCGATCAGGTCGAGCGCGCCCTCGCGCACCAGGCGCGCCATGGTGTCCGGCGAGGTGAAGCGGCCGACGCCGACCACCGGTTTGGACGTGACCTGCTTGACCCAGGCGGTGAACGGCTGCTGGTAGCCTTCGGCGCCGAAGCGCGAGGTCAGCGAATCGTTGTACCAGGCCGCGACGTTGACGTCCCACAGGTCCGGCAGGTCGGCCAAGTGGTGCACGATCTCCTTGGCCTCGGCGTTCTGCACGCCGCCCTCGCCCAGGAACTCCTCGGTGGCGAAACGCAGCGCCACCGCGCAGGTGTCGCCGACCGCGTCCTTGGTGTCCTGCAGCACCTCGCGCAGCAGGCGCAGGCGGTTCTCCAGGCTGCCGCCGTACTCGTCGGTGCGTTGGTTGCGGCGGCGTTGCAGGAAGTGCATGGCCAGCGACAGATCGTGCGCTGCGTACACGTACACGATGTCGAAGCCGGCGCGTTTGGCGCGGATGGCGGCATTTTTGTGCCAGCGCCGGTACTCGCGGATGTCGTGCAGGGTCATCGCCCGCGCCTGCAGCGGATAACCGTATTTCAGCGGCGTCGGCGACGGCGACAGCGGCACTTCCCGGCTGTACAGGTTGGAGGCGGTGTAGCCGTTGTGGGTGAGCTCCACCGCCGACAGCGCGCCGTGCGCCTTGACCTTCTCGCACATCAGCGCCAGGGTCGGGATGTCGCCGTCGTCCCACAGCCGCGCCTCCACGTACGGCGTCACGTCGCCGCTGGGGTGGATCTCGCATTCCTCGGTGCTGACCACGGCCCAGCCGCCCTGGGCCTTGATCTCGCGCATGGCGGCGTGCGCCTCCGGCATCTGGTGGCCCATGCCGTTGCAGTGCGGCACCTGGTAAAAGCGGTTGCGGGCGGTGACCGGGCCGATTTGCACCGGTTCGAACAGGATGTCGTAGCGCGGATCGCGTGCCATGGAACGGTTCTCAGAGACGGAAATGGGTCAACAGATGGAAGGCCGGCACCGCCAGCACCAAGGGCAGGCTGGCCAGCGCCGCCAAGCCGCGTCCGCGGCGCAGGAAATACAGCGGCACCGCCAGGGAGAGCAGGAAGAAGCCCCACTGCACGGCGTCGCGGCCGGCGCCGGCCAAGGCCCAGAGCACGTACAGCGCGGCCAGCACGGCGATCGGCAGGAACAGCGGCAGGCGTCCGCCCAGTCGCAGTGTGCCGCGGTGGTGCAGCACCAACGCACCGAGCGCGCAGCCCAGATACATCACCAGGGTCGCGGTGGTCGAAATCAGGATCAGGAAGTTGAAGATCTGCACCATCGACTTGCCGTAGTTGGTCAGCACCACCGCGCTCAGCAGCACGCCGGACACCACCAAGCCGAAGGCCGGGGTGCCGCGCGCCGACAGCCGGCCGAAGGCCTGCGGAAACACGCCGGCCTTGGCCATCTGGTACGGCAATTCGCCCTGCAGCAGGATCCAGCCGCTGAGCGCGCCCAACCCGCTGATGGCCGCGAACGCCGCCAGCCAATGGCCGCTGGACTCGCCCCAGAAGCGGCCGATGACCTCGGCGAACGGCGCGTTGGAGGCGGCCAGGGTATCGGCCGGCACCAGCAGCAGGATCAGGGTGCAGACGCCGATGTAGATCACGGCGGTGATGGCCGTGCCCCACAAGGTGGCGCGCGGGATGTTGCGTTCGGGATCGGCCACGCGCTCGCCGGCGACCGATGCCGACTCCAGGCCCAGGAACGCCCACAGCGTCAGCGTGGCGGCGGCGCTGACGCCTTCCAGCCGGTATTCGTGCGACAGGATGCGCGCCGGCTGCAGGCGCGCATCGCCTTGCATCAGCAGCCAGACGCCGAGCGCGATCACCGCCAGCAGCGGCAGCAGCTTGAGCGCGGTGGTGACGATCTGCAGGCCGCCGGTCTCGCGCGCGCCGCGGATGTTCAACGCGATGAAACCCCAGACGAAGCCGAGCGTGACCGTGGCCGCCAAGGCGGTGGAGGCCGCGATGGCCGGAAACAGGTTGGACAGGTAGCTGACCGCCATGGTGGCGATGGCGGCGTTGCCGATCACCACCGACACCCAATAGCCCCAGGCCACCACGAAGCCCGGCAGTTCGCCGAAGGCCATGCGGGTGTAGGCGTACGGACCCTGCGCCTGCGGCAACCGGCGCGACAGCGTGGAGAACACCGCCGCCATCAACAGGCTGCCGGCGGCGGTCAGCAGCCAGCCGAGCACGCTGTCCAGGCCGTACGGCGCCAAGGATGCCGGCAACAGGAACACGCCCGAGCCGATCATGTTGCCCATCACCAGCGCCAGGCACATCCAGAATCCGAGTTGCTTGCCGCGGCTCATAACGACTCCTTGCCGGCGTGCAGCACGCCGTCCTTGATGACCCAGCGCACCCGGGCCGTGCATTCGATGCGTGCGATCGGGTCGCAGGCCAGGGCCACCAGGTCGGCGGCCTTGCCCGGCGCGATCGAGCCGAGCTCCCGCTCGCGGCCCAGCAGTTCGGCCGCGCGCACGGTGGCCGACTGGATGGCCTGCATCGGCGTCATGCCGTAACGCACCATGTACGGGAACTGCTTGGCGTTGTCGCCGTGCGGATACACGCCGGCGTCGGTGCCGTAGGCGATGCGCGCGCCGGCGCGGTGCGCCTTGGCGAAGGCCTCGCGCTGGGCGCGGGTGGTGTCCAGGTTCTTGCGCAGGGCTTCGGCGCTCCAGCCCTGGGCGCGGCCGACGCTGTCGATGTAGTCGCCGTTGTAGATGTCCATCACCAGCCAGGTGCCGTGCGCCACCGCCAGGTCGATGCCCTCGCCGTCCAGCAGCGAGGCATGCTCGATCGAACGCGCGCCGGCGCGGATGGCGTATTGGATGCCTTGCGCGCCATGGGCGTGGGCGGCCACGCCGCGGCTTCGGCGGCCCGCGGCGGCGACCGCGGCGCGGATTTCGTCCTCGCCGTACTCCGACGCCTTGACGTCGGTGCCGTCGGTCAGCACCGCGCCGGTGACGATCATCTTGACCCAATCCACGCCATGGTCGAGGATGGCCTCGGTGCGGGCAGCAACCTCGTCCACGCCGCGCGCCACGCCTTGGCGCATGCGCGCCGGGATGCGGCCGGCATCGACCAGACCGGAAACTTCGCCGCCGCCGCCGGGCACGGTGAGGTACGCGCCGGACACGAACATGCGCGGCCCCGGCACCTGGCCTTTGGCGATGGCGTCGCGCAGGACGATGTCGCTGAAGCCGTTGTAGGCGCCGACGTCGCGCACGGTGGTGAAACCGGCCTGCAGGGTGACGCGCGCGTTGCCGGCACCGGCCAGCACGTCGCCCTCGGGCGTGGCCTTCAGGTAGTCCTCGACGTCGGCGTACAGGATGTCGCCCAGCAGATGGGTGTGCATGTCCATGAAGCCCGGCGTCACGGTATAGGCCGACCAATCCAGCAGGCGCGCGCCCTTTGCGGCGTCGGCGCGATAGGGCGCGACCGAGACGATGCGGCCGTTTTCGATGCGCACCGCCTGATCGCTCAGCACCTGGCCGCGCTCGACATCGACCAGGTGCCCGGCGCGCACCAGCAGGGTTTCGGCGACCGCATGGGGCGCGAGACAAAACGCCGCCAGAACGGCGGCGACGCGGATTAGGATTCGGTGCGGCACAGGGTTCATCAGGGCGTCTTCGTCGGCTTGCGGTAGCGCCGATACTGCTTCAGCAAGTCTACCAGAGCGGCATGGTCGATGGCCTTGGCGTAGCGGCCGTCGACGCCGTCCAGCACGTCTTCGGCGGCCACCAGGGCGTTGACGATGGCTTCCTCGCCGGCCTGCACGGTGGCCTCGAACAGCGGGTCGAGCGCGTCGTTGGCCAGGAAATCGGCTTGGCGCAGTCCGCCCTGCTGGGCGCCGGCGTTGGCGGTGGAGAACGCGATGAAGATGTCGCCCGAGCCGTTGCCGGCGTACGACCCCATGCGCGCCAGGCCCATGGTGGCGCGTCGCGCGATGCGCTTGAGCTGGTGCGGCAGCAGCGGCGCGTCGGTGGCGACCACGATGATGATCGAACCGGTGTCGGCCGGTGCGGCCATCGTCTCGCTGTACACGCGGTCGGCGCGCAGATGCCGGCCGACCGGCACGCCGGCGACCTGCAACGAATCGCGCAGGCCGTAGTTGGCCTGCACCAGCACGCCGAGGGTGTAGTCGGCGCCGTCGATGCGCAGGCGGCGCGAGGCGGTGCCGATGCCGCATTTGAATTCATGGCAGACCATGCCGCTGCCGCCGCCGACGTTGCCTTCGGCCACCGGACCGGAACGCGCGCCTTCGATGGCCTGCACCGCGTGCTCGGGCTTCACGTGGAAACCGTTGATGTCGTTCAGATGCCCGTCCCAGGTCTCGGCCACCACCGGCAGCGACCACCAATAGCCGGTCGCGTCGGCATCGCCGCGCGCCACCCGCCAGGCGATGGCGGCATCGCGCACCGTGCCGACGCTGTGGGTGTTGGTCAGCAGAATCGGACCTTCGACCTGGCCGGACTCCTCGATCCAGGCGGTGCCGGTCATCTCGCCGTTGCCGTTCTGCGCGAACCAGGCCCCGAACACCGGCGTGTCGGCGGTGCCCGCGCCGCGCGGCAGCACGGCGGTGACGCCGGTATGGATGGCCTTGCCGGCCCCGGAGCGGCCATGCAAGGTGCTGTGCCCGACGGTGACGCCGGCCACGTCGGTGATGGCGTTCAAGGGCCCGGGCGTGCCCTCGAACGGGACGCCCAGGCCGCGCGCGCGTTCGGCGGCCGACAACGGCAGGCTCAAGGCCGCCAGCAACAGCAAAGGCTTCATGCTCAGTTCCTCGGCAGCAGGTAACGGGAATACCAGTCGATATGGCGCTGCAGCCGGTCGACCAGATACGAGGGCACGTCCAGGCCGTGGTTCTGGCCGGGATACATCACCAGCCGGGTCGGCACGTTGCGCGAACGCAGCGCCTGGTACATCTGCATGGCGCCTTGGCACGGCACGTTCAGGTCGAGTTCGGCGCACAGGAACAGGGTCGGGGTCCGGATGCGGCCGGCCTGCAGGAACGGATAGCTCACGCGTTCGTAGGCTTCGCGGTTCTGCCACGGCGTGCCGAGCTCGGCTTCGTATTCGCGGCTGTATTGGTCGATGCCGTAGCTGCCCAGCGCGTTGCTGGCGCCGGCGCCGCTGACCGCCGCGCGGAAGCGCGGCGTCGAGGCGATCAGGTAATTGGTGAGGATGCCGCCGTAGCTCCAGCCGCCGACGCCCAGGCGTTCCGGGTCGGCCACGCCGAGCGCGACCGCGTGTTCGACGCCGGCCAGCACGTCCTGCACGTCGACGTTGCCCCAGTCGGCGTAGATGGCCTTGGCGAAGTCGAAGCCGCGGCCGGAACTGCCGCGCGGATTGACCGCCAGCACCGCGAAACCGGCGGCGGCGTAGGCCTGCCAATCGGCCATGAATTCGCGGCTGAACTGGTAGACCGGCCCGCCGTGCAGGCGCAGGATGGTCGGATAGCGGCGGCCGGGCACGGCATCCAGGGGCTTGAGCAATAAACCGTCGATTTCGGTGCCGTCGGCGCTGCGGAACCGGATGTCTTCGACCGGCGCCAGCGTCAGCGCCGACAGCCAGGCGTTGTGAGCGGTCAGCGCCATCAATCGGCCGCCGGCGCGCACCCGGCTGAGCTCGAACGGCCGCAGCGGCGTACTGCCGTT
>CAZRXZ010000071.1:0-6275 GCA_964604095.1 uncultured Arenimonas sp.
ACAACAGCAAGCCGTTCACCATGGCCTATTACAACGACTACGACGGCCGGCCGGCGGTGATTACCTGGGGCAACGACCAGGCCATCCTGTTCGCGCAGCCGGCGGCCAGCGGCGCCAAATACGGCCGTAGCGGCATCAGTTATTGGGAGCACCAGGGCAAGGCCGCGGTGGATTTCTTCGGCACCGCGCTGGAATGCACGCCCTTGCCGCCCTCAACGAATCTGTGAGTTCCGGCAACCCATGAAAAAGGCGGCCAAGGCCGCCTTTTTCGCATCCGCGAACGCGCTTACTTCGCGGCTTTCTTCACCGCTTTCTTGGTGGCTTTCTTCGCGGCTTTTTTGGCCGGGGCTTTTTTCGTGGCCTTTTTCGCCGCTTTCTTGGCCGGCGCTTTTTTCACGGCGGCTTTCTTCACGGCAGGTGCCTTTTTCGCCACGGCTTTCTTGGCCACTTTCTTGGCCGCACGGCCGAACTTGCGCACCGGCTTGCCTTCGGCCAGCAGGGCTTCGCATTCCTCCTGCGTCAGCGAGGCCGGCTCGCGGTCCTTCGGGATCTTGGCGTTGAACGCGCCGTCGGTGATGTACGGGCCGAAGCGGCCGTTCAGCACCTGGATGTCGGTGCCCTCGAAGGTCTTGATGAAGCGGTTGGCCAGGTATTCGCGGCGGGCGTGGATGAGCTCCACGGCCTTGTCCAGCTCGATCTGGTACGGGTCGATCTCCTTCGGGATGGAGGCGAAGGTGTCGCCGTGCTTCACGTACGGCCCGAACTGGCCGATGGCGACCATGACCGGCTTGCCTTCCAGCTCGCCCAGGTTCTTCGGCAGCTCGAACAGTTTCAGCGCCTCCGGCAGGGTGAGCGTGAAGATGCTCTGCTCCGGGCGCAGCGAGGCGAACTTGGGCTTGTCCTCGTCGTCCTTGCTGCCGATCTGCGCGAACGCGCCGTATTTGCCCATGCGCACCGACACCGGCTTGCCGGACACCGGATCGACGCCGAGGTCGCGCTGGCCGGTGCCTTCCGAGCGGTTGACCTCGTCGGTCTTCTCGTCGAGCGTGGCCTTGAACTCCTTCCAGAACTTGTCCATCAGCACGGTCCACGGCTCCTCGCCGCGCGAGACCGAGTCCAGCTCGTCCTCCAGCTTGGCGGTGAAGTCGTAGTCCACGTAGTGCTCGAAGTGCGAGGTCAGGAAGCGGTTGACCAGGCGGCCGACGTCGGTCGGCTTGAACGCGCGGCTTTCCAGCACGGCGTAGGCCTTGTACAGCAGGGTCTGGATGATGCTGGAATAGGTCGACGGGCGGCCGATGCCGTATTCCTCGAGCGTCTTCACCAGGCTGGCTTCGGTGTAGCGCGGCGGCGGCTTGGTGAAGTGCTGCTCGCCCAGGATGTCTTCCAGCGGCACGCTCTGGCCTTCGGCCAGCGGCGGCAGCTGCGCGTTGGCCTCGTCCTCGTCGTTCTCCTTCTGGTCCTTGCCTTCCTCGTACACCAGCAGGAAGCCGGGATCGACCACGGTGGTGCCGGTGGCGCGGAACGCGTGCTGCGCGCCGGCGGCCAGCTCCACGCTGACGGTGTTGAGCGTGGCCGGGATCATCTGGCAGGCCACCGCGCGCTTCCAGATCAGCTCGTACAGGCGGCGTTCGTCGTCGCTCAGGAACTTGCCGATCTGCGCCGGCGTGCGGCCGGCGAAGGTGGGGCGGATGGCTTCGTGCGCTTCCTGCGCGTTCTTGGATTTGGATTTGTAGACGTTCGGCTCGGCCGGCAGGTTGTGCGTGCCGTATTCCTGGCCGATGACCTCGCGCAGCTGGCTCAGGGCCTCGGCGGACAGGCTGGTGGAGTCGGTACGCATGTAGCTGATCAGGCCGACGGTGCCTTCGGCGCCCACGGCCACGCCTTCGTACAGCTTCTGCGCCACCTGCATGGTCTTCTTGGTGGTGAAGCCGAGCTTGCGCGCGGCCTCCTGCTGCAGGGTGGAGGTGATGAACGGCGGCGCCGGACGGCGCTTGCGTTCCTTGCGCGCCACCTCGGCCACCTTCAGCGCGCTGCCGGCGGCGGCCTTCAGGCGCGCCAGCGCGGCCTCGGCGGTTTTGCCGTCGGTGACGGTGAACTGCTCGAACTTGGCGCCGTCCAGCTTCACGCAGCGGGCGCTGAAGCGCTGGTTCTTTTCCTGCAGCTGGGCGGTGAACGACCAGTGCTCGCGGCTGACGAAGGCCTCGATCTCGTCCTCGCGTTCGCAGATCAGGCGCAGCGCTGGCGATTGCACGCGGCCGGCCGACAGCCCGTTCTTGATCTTGCGCCACAGGATCGGCGACAGGTTGAAGCCGACCAGGTGGTCGAGCGCGCGCCGGGCCTGGTAGGCGTCCACCAGGTCGCCGGCGATGCCGCGCGGATGCTCGACCGCGTGCGCGATGGCCTTCGGGGTGATTTCGGTGAACACCACCCGGTGCAGGTCCTTGCCCTTCAGCAGCTTCTTCTCGTCCAGGATCTCGCGGATGTGCCAGGCGATGGCCTCGCCCTCGCGGTCCGGGTCGGACGCCAGGTAGATGGCGTCGGCGTCCTTGGCGGCCTTGGTGATGGCGTCCACGTACTTCTGGTTCTTGTCCTGCACCTCGTAGCGCATGGCGAAGCCGTTGTCGACGTTGACCGCGCCGTCCTTGCCGGGCAGGTCGCGGACATGGCCGTAGGACGCCAGGACCAGGAAGTCCTTGCCCAGGTATTTATTGATCGTCTTGGCCTTGGCCGGCGACTCGACAATCAACAGGTTCTTTGCCATGTGGCGCTCCGGGAAATCGTATCGGTACAGAAGTCAAAGCCCGCACGGGGCGGGCTGGTTCTTTTTTATTAAGGCACCAAGCCGGGGGGTGCTGTCAAGTGCCGGGGCTGGTGGCTCAGTGTACCGGCTCGGGGTCGTTGGCGAAAATCTGGCTTTCCATCCAGGCGAAGGCGGCCTCGGAGCCGGGCTGGTTGAACAGCACCATCAGCACCACCCACTTCAGGTCGTCGAGGTCGATCTCGTCCTGGTCCAGGGCCATGGCGCGGTCGATCACCAGCTCGCGCTGCTCGGCCGAAACCACGCGGTTCTGCTCCAGGAACATCAAGAAGCCGCGTGCCTCGGGATCGAAGCGTTCCAGCTCGGCGGCGGCGAACAGGCGGATCGGGCCGACGGCGGCGACGCAGGCCGGACGCGGACGGTCCTGGGCCAGGGTTTCCAGCCAATCGAAGGCCTTGCTGACCTCGGTCGGCGAGAAGCCGGCCTGGATCAGGTTGTTCTGCAGGGTGTCGGGGTCTTGCACCAACTCGGGTTGGTCGTAGATGTAGTGTTCGAACAGATAGAGCAGGACGTTGAGTATGGATTCTTTCATTGCCCTCTCGCTGGCGGCGCGTTCCGGATGCTTCTATGGTAGCGGCCGCACTGGTTTTCAACCCAGCCGGATATCTCCATGCCCATCAAAATGGACGAGATGTCCCCGGCTGTCAATCCCGTGCGCAGGCAGAGCGTGTCGATCGCCACGCCGTCGTGGCCAAGTGCCTGCCACACTTGCCGTTGTTCGCCGTTCAGCGCCGGCTCCGCGGTCGCTTCCGATGCGCCGCGGCCGCGGGATTGCGCCGGTGCGGGCGCGCCCAGGCCGCCGCCGGCCGCGGCCAGGATGTGCGTGACCTCCTCCGGCTGCTCGACCAGGAACGCGCCCTCGCGGATCAGCTGGTGGCAGCCGTAGGCCACCGGATTGTGGATCGAGCCGGGCACCGCCATCACTTCCTTGCCGAGTTCGGCCGCCAGGCGGGCGGTGATCAGCGCGCCGGAGCGGATGGCGGCCTCGATCACCAAGGTGCCGGCCGACAGCCCCGCGATCAGCCGGTTGCGCGCCGGGAAATGGCTGCGCAGGGCCGGTACGCCGGGCGGGTGTTCGGTGATGGCGGCGCCATGCCGGCAGATGGCTTCGTACAGCTCTTCGTGGCCGCGCGGGAAGGCCAGGTCGGGGCCGGTCGCCAGCGCGGCCAGGGTGGTGCCGGCCAGCATCGCGCCCTCGTGCGCGGCGGCATCGATGCCGCTGGCCAGGCCGCTGGTGACGGTGTAGCCGGCGCCGGCCAGATGCCGGGCGAACCGGTGCGCGCACTCCAGCCCGGCGGCGCTGGGCTTGCGGGTGCCCACGACGGCGACCTGCGGATGCCAGAGCAGCTCGCGTCGGCCGCGCACGAACAGGAAGGGCGGCGGCGCGGCCACATGGCGCAGCGCCGGCGGGTAGTCGGTTTCGTGCCAGGCCAGCAGATGGTTGCCGGGCTCCTGCAGCCAGGCCAGGCCGCGCTCGAGCAGGGGTTGCTTGGCCTTCAGGCCGTGCTCCAGGCTGCGTTCGCGCTGGCGCAGGGCCTGCCAGGCCTCGGGCGCGTTGCCGTAATGGTCGAGCGCCTCGCGTACGGCAGTGCTGCGGGCGTCGCACAGGCGCAGTTTCAGGCAGGCAAGGGCATGGTCGTTCATGCCCCAAACGATAACGGCGCCCGCAGGCGCCGTGTATCGGAATAGTCCGAATGCCGGACGCGAAAACGCTTACGGCGAATCCGGATTGGCCAGCAGGTAGCCGGCGCGGATCGGCTTGGCGTTTTCCATCACGATCGCGTAGCTCATGTTGTCGAAGGTGCGGAACACCATGGCGGTGCCGACGCGCTCGTTCGGCATGCGCACGGTATCGGCGCGGGCCGCCAGTTCGGCGCGGTGCGCGATGCGGTCGCCGACGGTATCGCCCGGACGCAGGATGGCGTAGGTGCTGCCGTTGACCACGCCCTGCTTGCTGCCGAGCGGAATCGCGATGATGTCGCGGCCGCCGCTGACCAGGCCGTCGCGCGAGGCCACCACCGGCACCGCGGCGCCGTCCAGCGGGCCGGCCGAGGGCACGTAATACGGATCGTAACCGCCGCCGGCGGCCGGGGCCACGCGATCGCCTTGGCGGATTTCGCGCACGGTGTCGGTGATCGCCACCGTGGCGGTTTCGCCCGACAGCGCTTCCACGCGGCCGCTGGCCACGCGCGTCAATTCGGTGCCGAGGTAATCCTTCGAGCCCGGCGCGGTCGAGGCGCCGCGCCACAGGCGTTCGCCGTCGAGGTAGCTGCGGTCGCCGCGGCGGTTGAGGTCGGCGCTGGCCGCTTTCCCGCCGCTGCGGGCGAAGTGCATGCTGGGGCGGAAGATCTCCACCGCCTCGCCGACCGCCACGCCCTGCAGGCCGCGTACGTAGATTCTGTTGCCGGCGGTGCCGAGCAGATGGCCTTCCTCGTTGCCGATCACATGCGGCAGGTGCTTGAAGCCGTCGACCACGCGCACGTCGCGCAGGAACGGACGGTAGCGGGCCATGTCGATGGCGCCGACCGGCACGCTGTCGGCCGGCTGTGCGGCGACGGCGTCGCCGGTGCCGGCATCGTTGACGGTCAGCGTCGGCTTGCCGTCCACGTACACCAGGCGCACCACGTCACCGGGGTAGATCAGGTTGGGGTTCTTGATCTGCGGATTCTTCCGCCAGACCTGCGGCCACTGCCAGGGTTTTTCCAGGAACTTGCCGGCGATGTCCCACAGGGTGTCGCCCTTCACCACCACGTATTCGGTCGGATGGTCGGTGCGTAGGACATCGGCGGCGGCATGCTGCGCGGCGAACAGGCCGACGGCGGCGGTCAAGGCAAATAGCGCGTTTCGCATGGTGGCTCCCCTAACACCTTAATTATCACCAACAATATAGCCCAAAAAGCGCCGTTTTTCGCAACAGGGGGTAAAATAGGCGCCCACGCATCCGCCCGCATTCCGGACCCCCATGAGCCTGCTGACCATCCTCGAATACCCCGACAAGCGCCTGCGCACCGTCGCCGCCCCGGTCGACACGGTCGACGACGGCCTGCGCGCCCTGATCGACGACATGTTCGAAACCATGTACGCGGCGCCCGGCATCGGCCTGGCCGCGACCCAGGTCAACGTGCACAAGCAGTTGATCGTGATGGACATCTCCGAGGACAAGAGCGAGCCGCGGGTGTTCATCAACCCGCAGGTCGTGGCGAAGGACGGCAGCCAGATCTACCAGGAAGGCTGCCTCTCGCTGCCGAACGTGTTCGCCGACGTCAAGCGCTGGAACACCATCACGGTCAAGGCCCTGGACCGCGACGGCCGCGAGTTCACCCTGGAGGCCGACGGCCTGCTGGCGGTCTGCATCCAGCACGAGATGGACCATCTGGCCGGCAAGGTGTTCGTCGACCATCTGTCGCCGCTGAAACGCGCGCTGGCCGAGAAGAAGCTGGCCAAGCAGCGCAAGCTG
>CAZRXZ010000072.1:0-6243 GCA_964604095.1 uncultured Arenimonas sp.
AGGCGGCCGTACCGTCGGCGCCGGCGTGGTGGCCAAGATCATCAAGTAATCCGTTACGCCCTCAGCCGGCTCCGGCCGGCTGAAACCATGCGAAATGAGGACAAGGACGTACCTCGTGTTCGCGCCCAGGACGGGTAAAGATGCGGGGTCATGCTGTTGACAGACAGCCTGTGCCCGTATTACAATTTACGGCTCAGTGGATCAGGATCGATCCGCTGAGTTTTTTCTAGGGGGTCGGGACCGTCCGTGTTCCCGTCCCTGTCGCTCTTTTTAACTGAAGGAATTCGCCATGGCGGATCAAAAAATCCGAATCCGGCTGAAAGCGTACGATCACCGTCTGATCGACCGCTCGGCCAGCGAGATCGTCGAAACCGCGAAACGTACCGGCGCGCAAGTGCGCGGTCCGATTCCGCTGCCGACCAAGATCGAGCGTTACACCATCCTCGTCTCGCCGCACGTCGACAAGGACGCGCGCGACCAATACGAAACCCGCACCCACAAGCGCGTGCTGGATATCGTTGACCCGAACGACAAGACCGTCGACGCGCTCATGAAGCTCGAGCTCGCCGCCGGCGTCGATGTCCAGATCAAGCTGAGCTGAGGTAGGACATGACCGTCAAATACAATATTGGACTGGTTGGCCGCAAGGCCGGCATGACCCGCGTCTTCACCGACGACGGCCGTTCCGTGCCGGTTACCCTGATCGAAGCCACCCCGAACCGCATCACCCAGATCAAGACCCCGGAAACCGACGGCTATTCCGCCGTGCAGGTGACCGCCGGCGCCAAGCGCGCGTCGTTGATCAGCAAGCCGCTGACCGGCCACTACGCCAAGGCCAAGGTGGAATCCGGCCGCGGCCTGTGGGAATTCCGCGTCGACGCCAAGGACCTGGGCAACTTCGAAGTGGGCGGCGAAATCAAGGCCGACATCTTCGCCGTCGGCCAGATCGTCGACGTCCAGGGCGTGACCAAGGGTAAGGGCTTCCAGGGCACCATCAAGCGCCACAACTTCAAGATGGGCGATGCCACCCACGGTAACTCGCTGTCGCACCGTTCGCCGGGCTCCATCGGCCAGCGCCAGACCCCGGGCCGCGTTTTCCCGGGCAAGAAGATGTCCGGCCACATGGGCGCCGTGAACCAAAGCACGCAGAACCTTGAAGTCATCAAGGTCGATGCCGACCGCGGCCTGATCGCCGTGCGCGGCGCAGTCCCGGGCGCGCCCGGCGGCGACGTCATCGTCCGTCCCGGCACCAAGGGTTGAGGAGCAGATCAATGGAACTCTCAGTATTAGGTAGTGGCCAGGCGCTGTCGGTTTCCGACGCCGTGTTCGGCCGCGAATTCAACCGCGACCTGGTGCACCAAGTCGTCGTTGCCTTCCGCAACGCCGGCCGCGCCGGCACCAAGGCGCAGCTGTCGCGCGCCGAAGTGTCCGGCACCACCAAGAAGTTCAAGAAGCAGAAGGGCGGCGGTGCCCGTCACGGCGACTACCGCGCTCCGATCTTCGTCGGCGGCGGCGTCACCTTCGCGGCCAAGCCGCGCAGCTTCGAGCAGAAGGTCAACAAGAAGATGTACCGCGCCGCCATCAGCGTGATCCTGTCGGAACTCAACCGCCAGTCGCGCCTGACCGTGGTCGATGCCATCGACGTGTCCGAGCCGAAGACCAAGGCGCTGATCGCCAAGCTCGACGAAATGAGCGCCGGCCGTCCGCTGATCGTGACCGAAAACGGTTCCGAGAACCTGTACCTGGCGGCCCGCAACATCCCGTACGTGCAGATCCGCGACGTGCAGGGCCTGGATCCGGCCGTGCTGGTCGGCGCCGAGCGCGTGGTCATGACCGCCGACGCCGTCAAGAAAGTAGAGGAGTGGCTGGCATGAGCAACGCCAAACTGCTGCAAGTAATCCGCGCCCCGCGCGTGTCCGAAAAGACCGCCCGGATCCAAGAAGACAACCAGTACGTGTTCGAAGTGGCGCGCGACGCGACCAAGGCCGACGTCAAGTCCGCCGTCGAGTCGCTGTTCAGCGTCACCGTCGAGTCGGTCAACGTGTTGAACGTGAAGGGCAAGAACAAGTCCTTCCGCAACCGTGCCGGCCGCCGCGGCGACTGGCGCAAAGCTTACGTTCGCCTGGCCGAAGGCCAGTCGATCGACGTAATGGCAAAAGCCTGAGGTTGACCCATGGCATTGATGACATTTAAACCGACTTCTCCCGGCCGCCGCACCATGGTGCGCGTGTCCACCGCCGGCCTCCACAAGGGCGGCCCGCTGGAATCGCTGACCGAGAAGAAATCGAAGACCGGCGGCCGCAACAATCACGGCCGCATCACCACCCGCCACATCGGCGGCGGCCACAAGCAGGCTTACCGGATCATCGACTTCAAGCGCGACAAGGAGGGCATCCCCGCCCGCGTCGAGCGCATCGAGTACGACCCGAACCGCACCGCCCACATCGCGCTGCTGTGCTATGTCGACGGCGAACGCCGTTACATCATCGCGCCGAAGGGCCTGCAGGCCGGCGACCAGCTGATCGCCGGCAAAGACGCCCCGATCAAGGCCGGTAACGCCCTGCCGCTGCGCAACATGCCGATCGGCTCGACCGTGCATTGCATCGAAATGAAGCCGGGCAAGGGCGCCCAGCTGGCCCGCGCCGCCGGCGCCGGCGCGCAGCTGATCACCCGTGAAGGCGGTTACGCCACCCTGCGTCTGCGCTCCGGCGAGATGCGCAAGGTGCCGGTCGACTGCTACGCCACCATCGGTGAAGTCGGCAACGTCGAACACAGCCTGGAAAAGCTGGGTAAAGCCGGTGCCGCCCGTTGGCGCGGCGTCAAGCCGACCGTCCGCGGTGCGGCCATGAACCCGGTCGACCACCCGCACGGCGGTGGTGAGGCGAAAGCCGGTCAGGGTAATCCGCATCCGGTCTCCCCGTGGGGCACTCCGGCCAAGGGTTACAAAACCCGTAAGAACAAGCGCACCCAGAAGTTCATCGTGCGCGATCGCAGAGGTTGATAGGCAATGGCACGTTCATTAAAGAAAGGCCCGTTCGTTGATCACCACCTGGTCAAAAAGGTGGAAGCCGCGGGCGGCAGCAAGAAGCCGATCAAGACTTGGTCGCGTCGTTCCATGGTCCTCCCCGAAATGGTGGGCTTCACCATCGCCGTGCACAACGGCAAGGTGCACGTCCCCGTTCTGGTGAACGAGAACATGGTTGGTCACAAACTGGGCGAATTCGCGCTGACCCGTACCTTCAAGGGTCACGGCGGCGACAAGAAGTCCGGCAAATAAGGGAAACGAATCATGAAAGCCATTCTCCGTTCCTCCCGCATTTCGCCGCAGAAAGCCCGCCTGGTCGCCGACCAGGTCCGTGGCCTTCCGGTCTCCCGCGCCCTCGACCTGCTGAAGTTCAGCGACAAGAAGGCCGCGCACATCATCTACAAGGTGCTGTGGTCCGCGACCGCCAACGCCGAGAACAATGACGGCGCCGACGTCGACGAGCTGAAAGTCGCCACCATCATGGTCGACGAAGGTCCGATCCTGAAACGCTTCATGGCCCGCGCCAAAGGCCGCGGCACTCGCATCTCCAAGCGCACCAGCCACATCACCGTGGTGGTGGGCTCCGGCAAAAAAGGTTAAGGGCACTCACGATGGGTCATAAAGTTCATCCTACCGGTATCCGCCTCGGCATCGCCAAGGACTGGAATTCCAAATGGTTCGCCAAGAAGGGCGAATACGGCCAGTTCCTGGTCGCCGACCTCAAGGTGCGCGACATGCTGCGCAAGAAGCTGGCCCAGGCCGGCATCTCCAAGATCACCATCGAGCGTCCGGCCAAGACCGCCCGCGTCACCATCCACACCGCCCGTCCGGGCGTGGTGATCGGCAAGCGCGGCGAGGACATCGAGAAGCTGAAGAAGGACGTCTCCGACGTGATGGGCGTTCCGGCGCACATCAACGTGGCCGAAGTCCGCAAGCCGGAACTCGACGCCCAGCTGGTCGCCGAATCGATCGCCCAGCAGCTCGAACGCCGCATCATGTTCCGCCGCGCCATGAAGCGCGCGGTCGGCAACGCCATGCGTCTCGGCGCCCTCGGCATCAAGGTCAACGTCGGCGGTCGCCTGAACGGCGCTGAAATCGCCCGCTCGGAGTGGTACCGCGAAGGCCGCGTGCCGCTGCACACCCTGCGCGCCGACATCGACTACGGCACCGCCGAAGCCTCGACCACCTACGGCATCATCGGCGTCAAGGTCTGGATCTACAAGGGCGAAGTGTTCGACTTCAGCCAGGTTGGCCAGGAGAAAGTGGAAGACGCCGCCCCGCAGCGTTCTTCGCGTCCTGCCCGTGAAGCGAGGTAATTGACATGTTGCAACCCAAACGCACGAAATACCGCAAGCAGTTCAAGGGCCGCAACGACGGCCTGAGCTGGAACGCCTCGGCCGTCAGCTTCGGCGAATACGGCCTGAAGGCGACCACCCACGGCGCCCTGACCGCCCGCCAGATCGAAGCCGCCCGCCGTACGGTGAGCCGCTACGTCAAGCGCGGCGGCAAGCTCTGGATCCGCGTGTTCCCGGACAAGCCGATCACCAAGAAGCCGATCGAGGTCCGCATGGGCGCCGGTAAGGGCAACGTCGAGTATTGGGTCGCCCCGATCCAGCCCGGCCGCATGCTGTACGAAATCGAAGGCATCCCCGAAGCCACGGCGCGCGAAGCGTTCCGCCTGGCTGCCGCCAAACTCTCAGTACAGACCACCTTCGTGGTCCGGACGGTGCGCTAATGGAACTCAAAGAACTGCGTCAGAAATCCGCGGCTGACCTCAAGGCCCATCTGCTCGACCTGCACAAGGAGCAATTCTCCCTGCGCATGCAGAAGGCCACCGGCCAGCTCGCGAAAACCCACGACATCAGCCGTGTCCGCCGCGAAATCGCTCGCGTCAACATGCTGCTGGCGAACACCAAGTAACACACAGGGCCTTTACCATGACCGAGAAGACTAAGCAGTTGCGCACCGTCGAAGGACGCGTTGTCAGCAACAAAATGAACAAAACGGTAACGGTACTCGTCGAGCGTCAGGTCAAGCATGCCCTTTACGGCAAGTACCTGCGCCGCTCCACCAAGCTGCATGCCCACGACGAAACCAACGCCTGCAACGAAGGCGACGTCGTGCGCGTGGCCGAGTGCCGCCCCATGTCCAAAACCAAGAACTGGCAGGTGGTCGAAGTGATCACCCGTGCCGGCGAATAAGCGAGGAGACCGAGCATGATCCAGGTACAAAGCTACCTCGAAGCCGCCGACAACTCCGGCGCCAAGGAAATGATGTGCATCAAGGTGCTCGGCGGCTCCAAGCGCCGTTACGCCCACATCGGCGACATCATCAAAGTCACCGTCAAGGACGCCATCCCGCGCGGCAAGGTCAAGAAGGGCGAGGTCTACGACGCCGTCGTGGTCCGCACCCGTTCGGGCGTGCGCCGCGGCGACGGTTCGCTGATCCGTTTCGACGGCAACGCGGCCGTTCTGCTGAACAACAAGCAGGAGCCGATCGGCACCCGCATCTTCGGACCCGTGACCCGTGAACTGCGCACCGAGAAGTTCATGAAGATCGTCTCGCTGGCCCCTGAAGTGCTCTGAGCGAAGGAAAGACTATGAACCGTATCCGTAAAGGCGACCAGGTGATCGTGATCGCCGGCGCCGACAAAGGCAAGAAGGGCGAAGTGGTGCGTGTGGCCGGCGACAAGGTCGTCGTGCAGAACATCCACATCGTCAAGCGCCACACCAAAGCCAATCCGCAGACCGGTCAGGCCGGCGGCATCGTCGAGCGCGAAGCGCCGATCCACATCTCCAACGTCATGCTGCTGAACCCGGTTTCGGGCAAGGGCGACCGCGTTGGTTTCAAAGTGCTCGAGGATGGACGCAAACTGCGTGTGTTCCGCTCGAGCGGTGAGGCGGTCGACGCCTGAGGAATGATGACATGAGCAATACGCGTTTGGAAAAAATGTACAAAGACGTGGTCGTGCCGAAGCTGATCGAGAAGTTCGGCTACAAGAACGTCAACGAAGTCCCGCGCCTGAGCAAGATCACCCTGAACATGGGTGTCGGCGAAGCCGTCGGCAACAAGAAGGTGCTGGAGAACGCCGTGGCCGACATGGCCAAGATCTCCGGCCAGAAGCCGATCGTCACCAACGCCCGCGTTTCGGTGGCCAGCTTCAAGATCCGCGACGGCTGGCCGATCGGCTGCAAGGTCACCCTGCGCCGTGCTCAAAT
>CAZRXZ010000073.1:0-6221 GCA_964604095.1 uncultured Arenimonas sp.
GCCAAATACGCCGGCTACCTGAGCCGCCAGCACGACGACATCGCCAAACAGAAGAAGCACGAGAACACCGCGATTCCGGCCGACTTCGACTTCAGCGGCATCCCGGGCCTGTCGAACGAACTGCAGGGCAAGCTGAAGGCCGCGCGCCCGGAAACCCTGGGCCAGGCGCAGCGCATTCCGGGCATGACGCCGGCGGCGCTGTCGTTGCTCTTGATCCAACTCACCAAACGCCGCCGCGCCGCCGCCTGATGCGCGCGCGCTGGCTCCGCCGCCGCAAGCGGGTGCGCGCCCTGCTCAAGCCGCTGCCGCGCCGCGCCAACATCCACCGCTATCCGGTGCTGAAGCGCTTCGCCGCCTACGCCCGGCGCTATCCGTTCCTGTGGTCGTTCCGCGATGCCCCGGTGCTGCGCGCGATCTATCTGGGCAGCCTGCTGACCTTCATGCCCAGCTACGGCCTGCAGATTCCGATCGCCTTCGCCGCCGCCTGCCTGGGCCGCGCCAACCTGACCGTGACCGTGGCGATCCAGATGATCAACAATCCGCTGACGCTGGGGCCGATCTACATCGCCACCTACGCCATCGGCCAGGCGCTGATGGCCGCGCTGCGCCTGCCGGCCCGCCACCCGGCGCTGGACAGCGCCTTGGCGCTGATCCTAGGCGGCGCGGCCCTGGGCCTGGCTTGCGCCCTGCTGCTGCACGGGCTCTGGGCCGCCGGCCGTTTCGAGGCCCGCCGCTTCCGGCAGCGACACCGTGCGGGCGGGGCTTTCCGGCCGATTCCGGATTAGGGCTTTTACACTAGTCAGCCTGTAAATATTGGGTTAATGTAGCCATGTCCGCGCCGTGCGCGCAGGTATGGATAGCCCGCGCCATACCGCGCGGGCGGCGTATAACGGAATACCACACACCCAGAAGAGAGAGAACCCCATGCGTCTGTCCCATCTTTCCGCCGCCCTGGCTCTGGCGATTGCCGCCAGCCCCGCCGCCCACGCGCAAGTGTTCAGCAAGGTCGTCAGCTTCGGCGACAGCCTGACCGATGCCGGCAACGTCGGCACCCTGCAGGGCCTGCCGCCCGGCAGCAGCTTCACCACCAATCCGGATCCGGTGTACGCGCAGCTGGTGGCCTCGTATTTCGGCCTGACCCAAACCAATAATTCGCCGCTGATTCCCGGCACCTCGGCCGGCAGCAACTACGCCTACGGCGGCGCCTGCGCCATCTCCAACGGCGCCACCATCAGCCCGGTGGTGCCCAACCTGCCGACCTTCACCTGCAGCAACTCGCCGGGCAGCTTCTCGATCATGAACCAGTTCGCCACGCACCTGGCCGCCAACGGCGGCGTGGCCGATCCGAACGCGCTGTACACCTACTGGGCCGGCGCCAACGACATCCTGTCGGCGACCTCGGTGATCGCGCCGAACGCCTCGCTGCCCTCGGGTTCGTTCCTGTACCAGTACATCTACGTGAACGGCGGCAACCCGGCCAACGCCTCGGCCATCGCGCAGACCATCGCCGGCCAGGCCGGCGTCACCGCCATCGGCGAAATCCGTGCCCTGCAGAACGCCGGCGCCAAGACCATCGTGGTGTTCAACCTGCCGGATCTGGGCAAGACCCCGCTGAACGTGAACACCCCGAACCAGGCCGGCGCGTCGGCCCTGGCCACCGTCTACAACCTGCAGTTCAACCAGGGCCTGGCCACCTTGAACGACGGCATCGTCGCCATCAACACCTACGGACTGTTCAACGAGCTGACCGCCAATCCGTCGGCGTTCGGCTTCACCAACGTCACCGGCACCGCCTGCGCCGGCACCTCGCTGGCCTGCGGCCCGACGTCGTCCGGCTATCCGTACGCGCCGATCAGCAGCACCTACGCCTTCGCCGACTCGATCCATCCCTCGGGCCGCACGCACGCCATCCTGGCCAACATCGTGACCTCGACCATCAGCGCCCCGGGCCTGGTGTCGATGGCGCCGGAAGTGGCCCTGCAATCGGCGTTCGCGCACAACACCGCGATCAGCGAAGCGCTGGATTCGGAATGGGCGGCCGGCAGTGAAGTCGGCAAGCTGCGCGGCTTCGCCAGCGTGCAGTTCGGCCAGCAGAACGCCGACGCCAGCGACTACACCGCGGCGCTGGACGCCGACCACATGGGCCTGAACGTGGGCGCCACCTACCGCATGAGCGAAGCCGCCACCTTCGGCGTCGCCGCCAGCATCGGCAACACCGAAGGCACCGCCGGCGGCCAAGGCGCGTTCGACGGCAACTCGGTCCTGTTCGGCGTGTTCGGCCAATACGAAGTGAACGGCCTGTACGGCCGCATCGCGCTCAGCGGCGGCAGCACCGACATGGAAATCAGCCGCAACATCGACCTGCTGGCCAGCACCCGCGTGGAAACCGGCAGCACCGGCATCAGCCACCAGAGCGGCCGCGCCGAAATCGGCTACGTGTTCAAGGGCGAGAACGTCAAGCACGGTCCGTTCGCGGCCGTGGAAGTGAACAAGGCCGAAGTCGAAGCCTATGTCGAAGACGGCGCCAACAGCACCGCGATGCGCTTCGACGCCTTCACCCGCGACAGCAACATGACCCACGTCGGCTACCAGTTCTCGGGCGCCTTCGGCGGCTTCAAGCCGTTCGTGCGCGTGGCCTGGGCCAACGAGACCAACGCCGACCAGACCGTCGTGCGCGGCGGCACCGCCTCGCTGCCGGCCAACTTCAGCATGCCGGGCTTCACCCCGAGCGACGAAAGCTACATCGACTGGAACGTCGGCGGCAGCCTGCAGTTCTCGGAAGGCTTCGACGGCTTCATCAGCTACCGCGCCCGCACCGGCAACGACAGCCAGGACAACGACAGCATCAACGTCGGCATCCGCAAGTCGTTCTGATCGGATCGCACCGCAAAGAAAAACCCCGCTCCGGCGGGGTTTTTTTTCGGATGCCGCTCAGCGCGCCAGGCGTTGTCGCAAGGCCGCCGCCGCACCGATCAGGCCGGGATTGTCGTGCGTGATCACGTGCACCGACACCGATTCCAGGTAGGCGGCGAAGCGGCCCTTGGCCAGGAAGCGTTCGCGGAACGCGCTGGCGCGCAGGAACGGGATGAAGCGCGGCACGATGCCGCCGGCGATGGCCACGGTACGGGCGCCGTGCATCAACGCGGCGTCGCCGGCGACGCTGCCGAGCACCGAGCAGAAACGCGCCAGGGTCCGGCGCGCCATCACGTCATGGCCTTCCAGCGCGGCCGCCACGATGTCGGCCGGCGCGCGCAGCTCGGTGCGCGGCGGCTCGCTCAAGGCCGCGTCGATGTACGACAGGCCCATGCCGGACAGCAGACGCTCGTTCGAGCAGCGGCCGTGGCGGGCGCTGACCCAATCGGCGATGCGCCGCTCTTCCTCGACCAGCGGCGCGAAGCTCACGTGGCCGCCTTCGGTTTCGACCACATGCCAACCGTTGCCGTCGTCGCCCACCACCAGGGCCATGCCCAGGCCGGTGCCGGGGCCGATCACCGTGATCGGTCCCTGCCGCTGGCGGTCGGCGGCGCCATGCAGCACCACGCGTTCGTCGTCGCCGATGGCCAGCGCGGCCAAGGCGGCGGCGCCGAAATCGTTGAGCACCAGCTGTTCGCGCAGGCCCAGGCTGGCCTGCAGTTCGCGCTGGCTGAACGCCCAGGCGCGGTTGATCAGATGCACGTCATCGCCCTGCACCGGACAGGCCACGGCGAACGCGGCGGCCTCCGGGCGCGCGCCGCAATCGGCCAGATAATGTTCGGCGGCATGCTGCAGGCTGGCGAAATCGGCCGCCGGCAGGCTGCGCACGCTGCTCAGCCGCGGGTGTCCGGCGCGGATATCGGCCAAGGCGAAGCGGGCGTTGGTGCCGCCGATGTCGGCGACCAGGACGGGCGAATGTGCGGGCATGTACGGGTTCCGTGCGAAATGATGCGCGCCGACGGGAATCGGCGAATCCAGTTTAACGCAGTTGCGCGCAGGCGAGCCGTTGTCCTGCCGGACAAAACGCCGGCACCGGAAACACTGGGCTAAGATAGGGCCTGCTTCCCTCCGACGACAGACGCATGCCACGCCATCCCGCGCCAGCGCACACACCGCCCGATCCGCCAGCCGGCAGGCCGGCGCCATGACGCCGTTCGAGCTCTCGGTGCGTTTCTTCCTGCAGATGGCCTTCATCCTGGCCGTCTGCCGGGCCACGGCCTGGGCCTTCATGCAGGTCGGGCAATCGCGCGTGGTCAGCGAGATGATCGCCGGCGTGCTGATGGGCCCGTCGCTGATGGGCTGGCTGTTCCCCGCGTTCTCGGCCTACCTGTTTCCGGCCGAATCCAAACCGATTCTGTTCTCGGTCGCGCAGCTGGGCCTGGTGCTGTACATGTTCCTGATCGGCGTCGAGTTCGACCACGGCCTGATCCGGCAACGGCTGCGCAGCGCGGCCAGCATCTCGCTGGCCGGCATCCTGGCGCCGTTCGCGCTCGGCGGCCTGCTGGCGTACGTCATCGCCGGCGATCCGGCGCTGTTCGCGGCCAAGACCACGCGCCCGGAGGCGATCCTGTTCATGGGCGCGGCCATGGCCATCACCGCCTTTCCGATGCTGGCGCGCATCATCTTCGAACAGGGCCTGAGCAAGACCTCGATCGGCACGCTGGCGCTGGCCGCCGGCAGCCTGGACGATGTGGCGGCCTGGTGCGTGCTGGCGGTGGTGCTGGCCAGCTTCCAGTCCGACTGGAGCATCGCCCTGCTGGCCATCGGCGGCGGCACCGCCTTCGCACTGGTCACGCTGACCGTGCTCAAACGCCTGCTGGCGCCGCTGGGCGAACGGGTGCAGGCGGCCGGCGGCATGAGCGCCGACATGCTGGTGTTCACCCTGATGCTGGTGATGCTCGGCGCCTGGTTCACCGACCACATCCAGATCTACGCCGTGTTCGGCGCGTTCGTGATGGGCCTGGCCATGCCGCGCGGGAAGTTCGCCGAAGAGCTGCACCGGCAGCTGTATCCGCTGACCGTGGCCCTGCTGCTGCCGGTGTTCTTCGTCTATTCCGGCCTGAACACCAAGATCGGCCTGGTCAACAGCCCGTATCTGTGGGGCCTGGCGGCGCTGGTGCTGCTGGTGGCGGTCGCCGGCAAGGGCGTGGCCTGCTACCTGGCGGCGCGCTGGCACGGCGAGCCGCACCGCGAGGCGATGGCGATCGGCACGCTGATGAACGCGCGCGGCCTGATGGAGCTGATCATCCTCAACATCGGCCTGCAACGCGGCATCATCGAGCCGGCGCTGTTCACCATCATGGTGCTGATGGCGGTGGTGACCACGCTGATGGCCACGCCGATCTTCGAGCGCATCTACGGCAAGAAGGAAACACGCGCCGCCTGAGGCGGCGGCAATCAGGCCAGCACGGAAATATCGCCGACGGCGTTGAACTGCGCCGCCAGCTCGCGCAGCAGCGCCAGGCGGTTGCCGCGCACGGCCAAATCGTCGGCATTCACCATCACGCCCTCGAAGAAGGCGTCGACCGGCGCGCGCAGGGCGGCCAGGCCGGTGAGCACCGCCACGTAATCGCGCGCGGCGCGCTTCGGCGCCAACGCCGCTTCGGCCTGCTGCAGCGCCTGCCACAGCGCGCGTTCGGCGTCTTCGGCGAACAGCGCCGGATTCACGCCGGCCGCGGCTTCATGGCCGGATTTCTTCAGGATGTTGCCGGCGCGTTTGTTGGCCGCGGCCAAGGCGGCGGCTTCCGGCAGCTTGGCGAATTCGGCGATGGCCGAAAGCCGTTTGGCGAAATCCGGCAAGGAAGCCGGCGCCACGCTCAAGACCGCATCGAACTGTTGCTCACTGAAGCCCTGCTCGCCGAAGTAACCGCGCAGGCGGTCCATCACGAACGCTTCCAATGCGACGGCATCGGCGTCGGTCGATTGCACCGGCTGTGCGGCGGCGGCCATGCCGAGCAGTTTGGCCGGCGAGAGATCGAAACCGCCTTCCAGCAGAGTGCGCGCCAAACCGAGCGCATTGCGACGCAGGGCGAACGGATCTTTGTTGCCGGTCGGCTTGAGCCCGGCGGCGAAACCGCCGGCCAGCGTATCCAAGCGCTCGGCGATGGCCAGCACCTGGCCGAGTTTCGAGGCGGCGATGGCGTCGCCGGCGAAGCGCGGCTGGTAGGCCTCGTCGATGGCGACGGCGACGGCGTCGGATTCGCCGGCGGCCTTGGCGTAGTAACGCCCGGCGATGCCCTGCAGTTCCG
>CAZRXZ010000074.1:0-3392 GCA_964604095.1 uncultured Arenimonas sp.
GCACCTGGTTGTTGGCGCTGCGCGAGATGAACTCGGCGCGCTCGGCGTTGGCCAGGCGCTGCTTGAGCGCCGCGAGCTCGTCGTGCGCGTCGCCGAGCTGGCCGCGCACCGCGCCCAGCTCCGCGCGCAGACGGCCGGTGTCGGTATGCTGGCCTCGCCACAGCAGCCACGCCCAGGCCGCCGCCAACACCAGCCACAGCACCGCCGCGGCCGGCAGCAGATATCTGGCGTAAGGCTTTTGGCTGACGATCGAAAAGCGGGGCAGATCTTTGTTCTGCACGGCCATGGCGGAATCTCCGGGCGCAGACGTGAACCTCATTATAGCCGGTTCGCCGCGCGCGCCGCCGGCTGACAGCTCCGCGGCTTGGGTGCATAATAGCCTTGGATCCGGGCCTGCCCGCAACGGCGCCGGCCGCGTGGCGTCGACCGGAACACAACGAGAATGGCGAGCACCCGATGAATGCAGTCCCCTCCGCCCGAGCGAACCCGGATGTGCACGGCTTGGCCGCGCGCATCGCCGGATGCAACGCATCGCATTGGGACATCAACGTGGTCTGGCAGTTGCGCCATGACGCACGCGCGGCGCTGGCCGCCGCCGGCGGCGAGGCCGACAGCCTGGACGCGTTGCGTGCGCTGGACGAGCGCCTGGACGCGCTGGTGTCCGGCAACCGCCTGCCGGAACCGGACGAGCGCGAGGCGCTGCTGGCCCTGGCCGCCCGGGTGACCGTGACCGCAAGCGCAGCCCCCTTGGCCGACGCCAGCGAGCCTCCGGCACCTGCCGCGCCGATCCAAGCCAGTGCCGAGCAGCGCTTCGAAACCCCGCCGTTGGCGTATTGGCGCCAATGGCCGGACAGCGCCGAGACCGCCGACCCCTCTCCCGTACCCGGCGGCCTGCCGGGACAGAACCGAAACGAACCGCCAGCAAGGACGGCCCGCATGAACGAAACCACCGCCCGCAAACCCGGCAACGCCAGCGGCGAACCCCGCTTCCAGCACCAGCGCATCTACCACCTGACCGGCAACGGCCCGCTCTCGTTGGAAGTGGACCAGCTGCTGGACCAGGCCGGACTGAACCTGGAACTGCTCGACAACGAGGACGACCTGGCCGAACTGCTGCAGGCGCTGCCGGCCGACCTGCTGCTGGTCGACGCCGAATTCGCCGACCGCATCGACAAGATCGGCGCGCTGATCGCCGGCTACCGCCGGCAGAACCCGAAATACCTGACCGCGGTGCAGATCCTGCCGGCGGACATCGACGCGGCGACCGCCACCGAACGCTTCGCGATGATGGACGCGTTGATCAACGGCAGCGCCGACGCGCGCGGCATCATCGCGCGCATCGACCAGATCCTGCGTTTCGGCAAGAGCGACCGCTACCGCGTGCTGATCGTCGAGGACGACCGCTCGCAGGCGATGTTCGCCGAGGGCATCCTGCGCAACGCCGAGATCGGCACCAAGGTGCTGCTGGATGCGGTCAACCTGCTGCCCACCGTCAAATCGTTCAAGCCGGACTTGATCCTGATGGACCTGAACATGCCGGGCGCCAGCGGCATCGAGCTGACCGAGCTGCTGCGGCAATCGAGCGAGTTCCGCAACATCCCGATCGTGTTCCTGTCCGGCGAATCCGACGAGGACCGCCAGATGGACGCGCTGGAGGCCGGCGGCGACGATTTCCTGGAGAAGCCGATCCGTCCGCGCCGCCTGATCGCGGCGGTGCAGAACCGCATCAAGCGCCACCGCGCGCTGCAGGGCGGCGAGGTCGAGCAGATGCACGAAAGCGGGCTGATCCGGCGCAACGACATGCTCAAGCTGCTCGAAGCCCGGATCGACGCCGAGGACCAGGCGCTGCTGTTCATCGAGATCAACGGCATGAACCTGCTCAAGGACCGCCTCGGCCTGAGCGAGCTGGAAAGCCTGATGCAGGAGTTCTCCGCGTTCCTGGCGCAGGCCTGCGACCCGCGTCCGGTGGCGCGCTTCGGCGACGGCGCCTACACCCTGCTGTACCAGGGCGACTGCAGCGACGCGGCGCTGACCGCCTATGCCGAAGACCTGCGCCGGCGCGTGATGGCGCAGAAGTTCGAGATCAAAGGCCAGAGCGTGGAGTTCCGCCTGCAGATCGGCGTCTGCCGCCTGGCGCACGCCAAGGGCAGCACCAGCATCCTGATCAACGCCGGCGAGCGCATCGCCCGCCAGGCCCGCGGCGAAGCCTCCGGCGTGGCCCTGTTCACGCCGCAATCCAGCTCGGAAGTGCTACGCGAGGAGGCGCTGATCCGGCTGATGGCCGAGGCCGACCGCAACAACAGCCTGTCGCACATCTACCAGCCGATCGTGGCGGTGGCCGGCGGTTCCGAGAAGCAGTTCCAGACCCTGCTGCGCATGCGCGACGGCGACGGCAACCTGGTGCCGGCGGCGGAATTCATCCCGATCGCCGAACGCAGCGACCTGATCGTGGCCGTCGACCGCTGGTCGATCGCCAGGGCGGTGGCGACCTTGGCCGAACGCCAGGCCGGCGGCGACCCGATCAAGCTGTTCGTCAACCAATCCAGCATCACCCTGCTGGACGAAGGCCAGCCGGCCTGGCTGAAGAACCTGCTGAAGGCGCACAGCATCCCGCAGAACAGCCTGGTGATCGAGATCAACCACAACGACGCGCTGCTCAACCAGCACTCGATCCGCGACTTCTGCCAAGGCCTGATCTACGACGGCGTGCAGTTCTGCCTGAGCCGCTACAACCCGCGCAACGACGACGCCGACCTGCTCGAAAGCCTGCCGATCAGCTACGTCAAGCTGGCCGACCGGCTGACCTCGGACCTGGCCCGCCAGGAAGTGCGCGACCAGATCAAGATGCTGGCCGAAAACGCCCACCGGCGCGGCGTCGAAGTCATCGGCCACTGCGTCGAGGACGCGCAGAGCGCGGCCACGCTGTGGATGAGCGGCATCGACTTCATCCAGGGCAATCTGGTGCATTCGGCCAGCGCCAGCCTCGAGTTCGGCTTCGACCAGTCGGTGCTGTAAATGCGCAACGACGACGCGATGCCGAAACAGAACGTGCTGGTGCGCTGGCTGGCGCTGGCCTCGGCCGCCGGCGCCGCACTGACCTCAGGCATCAGCCTCTGGCTCAACAACGCGCTTTGGCTGAACGTCTCGATCGTGTCTTCGCTGCTGGCGGTGTCCTGCATCGCCGCGTTGTGGCACCGCATCGACCGCGGCCGCGGCCCGGGCGAAACCGAAGCCAGCGTGCAGCGGCATATCCAGGAGGTCTCCGGCCTGCGCACGGAACTGGAGAAGCAGAAAAGCCTGGAGGTCGAACTGAAGAAATCGAAGCTGGCCGCGGAATCCGCGGCGATGGCCAAGAGCGAGTTCCTGGCCACCATGAGCCACGAGATCCGCAC
>CAZRXZ010000074.1:3492-6210 GCA_964604095.1 uncultured Arenimonas sp.
CGAAATCGGAAACCCGCCAGCACCACGTGCTGCGCTTCGAGGTCAAGGACACCGGCATCGGCATCGCGCCGGAGAACGCCAACGGCCTGTTCAAGGCCTTCAGCCAGGCCGACGCCTCGACCACCCGCCTGTACGGCGGCACCGGCCTGGGCCTGGTGATCTGCAAGCGCATCATCGACCTGATGTCCGGCCAGATCGGCGTCGATTCGCAGCCCGGCCACGGCTCGACCTTCTGGTTCGAGGTGCCGATGCTGAAGGCGGTCGGCGACAGCCACGGCATGGCGTCCGACCTGAAGAGCGCGCGCATCCTGCTGTTCTCCAGCGACCCGATCCTGGCCAACCGCTTCGAACGGGCCGGCGGCGCCGGCGGGGCGGTGCTGGTCGTGGCGCCCACGGTGTTCGAGGCACAGCGCCTGCTCAAGGACTCGGTCGCGCCCGGCGGCGAATCCGACATCGACCTGCTGGTGGTCGACGTCAACTCCGGCCGGCAAAGCGCCATCCAGCTGCAGAAGGCGCTGCTGGCCAATCCGGAATACGAACGCCTGCGCGTGGCCATGCTGCACAACCCGGAAGCGGCGCCGCTGGAGCTCGGCAAGGATCCGCGCCGGCGCGTGATCGCGCGCAACGCCGACATCGCCACCCTGCTCGGCGAGTTCAACAAACTGCTGGCGGCCACCGCCCGCGATCCGCGCGGCGGAGCGGGGCGCGAAACCGAGCCGGTGGTCAACATCCTGGCGCCGGACCGCCTGTTCACCGCCGGCAAATCCAACGGCCTGGTGCTGTTGGTCGAAGACAATCCGGTCAACCTGCTGGTGGCCCAACGTCTGATCCAGCTGTCCAACTTCGACTGCGTCAGCGCCGAGAACGGCGAAGCGGCGCTTGAACTGCTGCGCCAGCAGCGTTTCGACCTGGTGCTGATGGACTGCCAGATGCCGGTGATGGACGGCTACCGCGCCACCCGGGCCTGGCGCGCGATCGAAGCCGAGCGCGGCCTGCCGCGCCTGCCGATCATCGCGATGACCGCCAACGCCATGGCCGAGGACCGCCAGAAGTGCCTGGATTCGGGCATGGACGACTACCTGTCGAAGCCGGTGGACCGCAAGCTGTTGCAGCAGGTCATGCTGAAGTGGCTGGACCGCGCGCGCCACGCCGGTACGGCGGATGCCGCACGCACGCCACCGCCTGCGGCACCGGCGGCCGCTCCGGCGGCGCACGCGCCGGCTGCGGCGGACGAGCGCGCCCCGGCCTTGGACATGGAAATCCTGCAGGACCTCAAGGAGATGATGGGCACCGGCTATCAGGAGCTGATCCGCATCTATCTGGAAGACAGCCCGAAGCTGCTCGCGCAGATCCAGACCGCCATCGCCGAGGGCGACAGCGCGGCCTTGGTGACGCCGGCGCATACGCTGAAGTCGTCCAGCGCCAACCTGGGCGCGCTGCGGGTATCGCAGATCGCCAAACGCATGGAGAAGAGCGCACGCAGCGGCGATGCCGCCGGACCCGCCGCCGAAGCCCAGGCGCTGGATGCCGAATTCGCGCGCGTACAGGCGGCACTGGCCGCGCTGCTGGCCTGATCAGGCCGGCTTGCGGCCTTGACGCGGCGGCCGGCGCTCGCCCAATTGCCGCAACAGCCGTTCGCCGACATGCGCCGGCACCTTGGATTCGCCGGCCACGCCGCGCGCCATCGGCGCCAGCAGCTGCAGCGCGCGCACGTACACTTCGCGCTTGAAGTGCACCACGTTCTCGCCCGGGTACCAGAAATCGACCCAGCGGAACGCGTCGAATTCGGGCGAATCGGTGGCGTCCAGGCGCACCGCGCTGTCATCGGCCTTCAGCTGCAGCAGGAACCAGACCTGCTTCTGGCCGATGCAGACCGGCTTGCTGTGGCTGCGCACGCTGCGCGCCGGCAGCCGGTAGCGCAGCCAGCCGGGCGTGGCGCCGAGCACTTCGACATGGTGCGACTGCAGGCCGGTCTCCTCGGCCAGCTCGCGGTACATGGCTTCGATCGGCGTCTCGTCGGTGTTCATCCCGCCCTGCGGGAATTGCCAGCCGTCACGGCTGACCCGGCGGGCCCAAAACACCGAGCCGTCGTCGCGCATCAGGATGATGCCGACATTGGGGCGGTAACCGTCCGGATCTATCACGGCCGGAACTCCAGGAAATTCTACTGCCCATAAGACTGCCACAGGCTCCGGCCGCGCACAAGCGCGGCCTGGCGCCGTGCCTATTGGCCGCTGTTGGCGAGCACCTCGGCGGCGGTGCCGACGATGCGCGGATCGGCCGCGCAGGCCACCGCCGGATCCTTGCCCGGATACGGCAGGCTGCTCAGGAAGTGGCGCATCACGTTCAGGCGCGCGCGCTTCTTGTCGTCGGACTTGACCACGATCCAGGGCGAGTCGGCGGTGTCGGTGTGGAAGAACATCGCCTCCTTGGCCTCGGTGTAGGCGTCCCACTTGTCCAGCGACTGGATGTCGATCGGCGACAGCTTCCAGTGCTTGAGCGGATCGCTGCGGCGCGAATTGAAGCGGCGCAGCTGCTCGTCGCGGCTGACCGAGAACCAGAACTTGTACAGCCGCACGCCGCTGCGCACCAGCATGCGCTCGAACTCCGGCGCCTCGCGCAGGAACTCCAGGTATTCGGCCGACGAGCAGAAGCCCATCACCCGCTCGACGCCGGCGCGGTTGTACCAGCTGCGGTCGAAGAACACCAGCTCGCCGT
>CAZRXZ010000075.1:0-6201 GCA_964604095.1 uncultured Arenimonas sp.
CTGGCGCGCACCGAGCGCAAGACCGCGCCCGGCTACCGCGGCTTCGTGTTCCATGCCGATGCCGCCGTGACCCTGGAGCAGGACCTGGCCCGCCGCGACTTCACCGTCAACGCCATCGCGCAGGCGCCGGACGGCAGCCTGATCGACCCGTTCGACGGCCGGCAGGACATCGCGCGGCGCGTGCTGCGGCACGTCGCGCCGGCCTTCGCCGAAGACCCGGTGCGCATCCTGCGCGCGGCGCGTTTCCTGGCGCGCTTCGCGCATCTGGGTTTCGCGCTGGCGCCGGAAACCGAATCGCTGATGCGCGACATGGTGCGTGCCGGCGAGGTCGACCATCTGGTGCCGGAACGGGTCTGGCAGGAGATCCGGCGCGCCTTGGCCAGCCGCACGCCGTCGGCGTGCCTGCGCACCCTGCGCGCCCGCGGCGCGCTGCAGGCCTTGCTGCCGGAAGTCGATGCGCTGTACGGCATACCGCAGCGCGCCGAATACCATCCGGAAATCGATACCGGCCTGCACACCGAGATGGTGCTGGACATGGCGGCGCGCCTGGCGCCGGGCGACGCCTCGGTCGCGTTCGCGGCATTGGCGCACGATCTCGGCAAGGCGTTGACGCCGCCCGGCGAGTGGCCGAAACACATCGCGCACGAACACCGCGGCCTGCCGGCGGTGGAAGCGGTCTGCGCGCGCTGGAAGGTTCCGAACGACTACCGCGCGCTGGCCCTGCATGCCTGCCGCGAGCACCTGAACGTGCATCGTCTGGAACAGCTCCGGCCCGAAACCGTGCTTGCGCTGCTGCAGCGCATCGATGCATTCCGTCGCCCGGAACGGATTGCGGCGCTGGCGACGGTATGCGAAGCTGACAAGCGGGGACGTTTGGGGATGTCGGATTCACCGTATCCGAACGCGGCGTTGCTGCTGCGCTGCCATCGGGCCGCCGCCGCCGTGAAAGGCGGCGACATCGATCCGGGCCTGCATGGTCCGGCGTTCGGCGAAGCGTTGCGGCAAAAACGGATAGCGGCCATCGCATCGGCCGCGCGGGGAGACGGATGAGGGGATGGGACAGCGAATCGATCGGGTTGCGGTTATGGTTCGTCCTGTTGCTGCTCACCGCGATCCTGGCCAACATAGGCCTCTATGTACGCTTCGAAGAACGGGTCAACCAAGCCAACCGGATCCACTACCAGACGCGCGAGCTGATCGAGGAGATCAAGCAGTTCGGTGACGACCGGACGCGCATGGCGTACTCGTATGTGGCCACCGGGGACGAACGCTATCGAGACCTGCACCGGCAACTGGTCGATGTCCGCCAAGGCGCACTGAACCTGAGCCGCGACTACCGCGGCTATTTCTGGTCGCTCGACACGCCCCGGCACAACCAACGCTCATCGGAGCCGCGCAAGCCGTTCCTGCAGCGCATGCGCGAAGCCGGCTTCAACGACGACGAGATCGGCACCCTGCTGGACGTGCGCGAAGAAGGCGACGAGACCGTGCGCCTGGAGAAGCAGGCGATCGCGATCGTCGCCGCGCGCGGGTTCGACGACGGCGGCCGCGAGGCGGCCGCCATCCTCTGGGGGCCCCGCTACCGGAGCCTGAAGGCGGACGTGATGCAGACGTTGCGGATCTTCCGGAACCGCGTGGAGCAGCGCACGCTCGGCGGCATCGCGGATGCCGAGCGGGACGCGCATTGGCTGCGCGCCAGTTTGCTGCTGGTCACGCTGTTGATGCTGGGCTCGCTGTTTTGGGTACGCGGCGCGCTGTACCGCGCGACCGGCGGCAGCCTGCGGCAGCTGACCCAACTGATCGACCGCCTGCCGTCCATCGACGCCCGCACGGCGCCGCTGCCGATCGAGACCGGCCGGCGCGGAACCCTGCTCGGCAAACTGAGCGAAGTCCACAACCTGCTGGCCGAGAAGCAGGGCGAACGCGATTTCTACCACGGCCAGACCCAGGCGGCGCTGACCGACCTCGAGCGCGCGCAGCAGGTGGCGCAGATCGGCAGCTGGGCAATGGACATCGCCAGCGGCCGGCTGGAACTGTCGCGCCAGGCCTACCGCATCTGCTGTGTCGAACCCGGCACGCGCATGACGTTGGACGACTTCCTCCGCCGGGTGCATCCGGAAGACCTGGAGCGCAGCCTGCAGAACTGGTTCGACGCGCTGGCCGGCGCCGAGCATGACTGCCGCTTCCGGATCATCGCCGGCGGCGAGACGCAGTGGGTGCACAGCCGCGCGGAAATCCTGCGCGACGCCGACGGCGCGCCACGGCGCGCCCTGGGCACGCTGCAGCTGGTCACCCGCCAGGTCATGACCGAAGCCCAGGTGCAGCTGTACGCCAGCGTGTTCACCAGCGCGCGCGAAGGGATCATGATCACCGACCTGAAGACCCGCATCATCGACGTCAACGACGCGTTCACGGAAATCACCGGCTATGCGCGCGACGAGGTGATCGGGCAGAGCCCGTCGATCTTCGGCTCCGGACACCGGCAGGACCGCGAAGGCCTGCGCGCGCTGCTGCGCGGGCTGCGGACGCAGGGCTTCTGGAGCGGCGAAATCAGCAGCCGGCGCCGCAACGGCGAGGTTTACCCCGAACTGCTGACCGTCAGCACCGTGTACGGCGAGGCCGGCGAACCGGTGCGCTACATCGGGCTGTTCACCGACATCAGCCTGCAGAAGGAACAGCAGCGGCAGCTGGAATACAGCGCCTACTACGACCGGCTGACCGGCCTGCCGAACCGGGCTTCGCTGGGCGACAAGCTGCAGCAGGAAATGGCCAAATCGGTCCGTGACGGCAAGAAGGTGGCGATCGCCTTCATCGACCTCGACGAATTCAAGGACATCAACGACGGCTACGGCCACGAGGCCGGCGACCATGTGCTGGTGCAGGTCGCCGAACGCATCAAGGGCAGCCTGCGCGCGCACGAGACGCTGGCGCGCCTGGGCGGCGACGAATTCGTGGCGGTCATCGGCGATCTGGACGGCGAGCAGGACTGCCTGCCGGCGGTGGACCGCATCCTGGCCTCGGTGACCGAACCGATCGCCTACAAGGGCTTCGCGCTCGAGGTCAGCGCCAGCATCGGCATCACCTTCCACCCGCAGGACATCGCCTACGACGGCGAGCAGCTGCTGCGCCAGGCCGACCAGGCCATGTACCACGCCAAACAGGTCGGCAAGAACCGCTACCAGTTCTTCGACGAGGCCTATGACCGCGAGCTGCGCACGCGCAACGAGAACCTCGAGCGCATCCGGCAGGCGCTGGCCAACGGCGAATTCGTGCTGTACTACCAGCCCAAGGTGAACATGCGCAGCGGCGAGGTCATCGGCGCCGAGGCCCTGGTGCGCTGGCGGCACCCGGTCCGCGGCCTGCTGCCGCCGGGGCAATTCCTGCCCGACATCCAGGACACCGTGCTGGAGGCCGTGTTCGGCGACTGGGGCATCGCCACGGCACTGGCCGACTGCCGACGACTGAGGCGCTCCGGCATCGAACTGCCGTTCAGCGTCAACATCTCGGCGCGCCACCTGGAGCAGCCCGACTTCATCCGCAGGCTACGCACGCAGATGCTCGACTGCGCCGACGCCGATCGCTGCCGGCTCGACCTGGAGATCCTGGAAACCAGCGCGCTGCAGGATCTCGGCCTGGTCTCCGGCATCATCGACGAATGCCACGCCATCGGCGTCGGCTTCGCGCTCGACGACTTCGGCACCGGCTATTCCTCGCTGACCTATCTGCGCCGGCTGCCGGTCGACATCCTCAAGATCGACCAAAGCTTCGTGCGCGGCATCCTGGACAGCCGGGAAGACATCGCGGTGCTGAAGAGCATCCTGAGGCTGGCCGAGGCCTTGGGCCGCGACGTCATCGCCGAAGGCGTGGAGACCGCGGAGCACGGCCGCATCCTGCTCGACCTCGGCTGCGCGCTGGGCCAAGGCTACAGCATCGCGCATCCGATGCCGCTCGAAGCCCTGCCGCAGTGGCTGCGCGACTGGCGCCCGGACCCGTCCTGGCGCTGAAGCCGGCGCTCAGGCGGACGGCGCACGCAAACGCAGGGGGTCGCGCCGCCGGAACAGATAGGCGCCGAAGGCGATGCCCGCGCTGTTGGCGAGCAGGTCCGCCGCCTCCATCAGCCGGCCGGTCGGCAACAGGCCTTGCGCCAGTTCGATCGCCGCGCCCAGCAGCCAGACGCCGGCCAGCGCGCGTACGCGCGCCGCGCCGCCGTACAGACAGGCCGCGAACGCGGCGAGCACCGCATAACCGCCGGCGTGGACCAGCTTGTCCAGATGCGGCACCGCCGGCGCGACCGGCGGCACCGGCCGCAGCGAAAGATACACGCCGAGCAGCATGCCGGCGATCCAGACCGCCAGCCAGAACGGCCGCCAACGCGGACCGCTCACAGCCGGCGGCTCATATCGCCGTGGGCGAACGCGGCGGCGAAATCGACGTCCAAGGCGAAGCCCATGCACTGGAAACGCTCGCCCATCTCGCCCGGCAGCAGCAGCTTCTTCACCTGCTGGCTTTCGCGGTAACGGGTCAGTTCGTCGCCGGCCTCGAAGCCGGCGAGATAGGCTTCGATGCCGTTGCCGAGCAGGAAGCCGGCCTGGGTGCAGTAGCCGGCCAGATCGAAACCGGCCGAGACGCCGGCTTCGGCCAACGCGGTGAAATCGACCGACGCGGTCAGGTCCTGCAGGCCCGGCCACAGAAAGGCGTCGCCGTGCGCACGGTGCCGGTAATGGCAGATCAGGGTGCCGTCGTCGCGCTCGGGGCGATAGAACTCGGAACGCACGTAGCCGTAATCCACGAACAGCATGGCGCCGCGCGCCAGGGTGCCGGCGATGGCCTGCACCCAATACGGCAGCTGCGGCAGCACTTCCGAGCAATACCCGTCCGCGAACTCGCGCGCCAGATCCCGCTCCAGGTGCCGGACCGCGCCACTGACCAGCACATCGGCCGGGCGCATCGTGCGCATGAACGCGCCGTCGGCGCCGAGCGCGACGTATTCCTCGAACACCTCGCCGTCGCGTTTGATGAAGCGCGTGGCCGGCAGCGCGTCGATGACCTCGTTGGCCACCAGCACGCCCTGCCATGGCGCCTCCGGCGGCGCATCCAGCCATCGGCAGCGCGCCGACAGCGCCGGCGGCAGGTTGGCCGCCAACCGCTCGCGCTGGCGCTCGCGCAGATCGGCGCTGGGCTCCAGGATCCAGTATTCGCGCGGCAGGCGCTCCAGTTGCTGCAGGCGCAGCAGGGTCTTTTCGGCCAAGGCACCGGTGCCGGCGCCGATCTCGAACCAGACCGCCTCGGCATCGAGCTGCGCCAGCACGGCCGCGCCGGCATTGGCCACGGCCCAGGCGAAGCCGCCGCCGAGCTCGGGCGCGGTGACGAAATCGCCCTCGGCGCCGAACTTGCGGGCGCCGGCGCTGTAGTAACCCAGACCGGGCGCATACAGGGCCAGCTCCATGAAGCGGGCGAAGGGAATCGCGCCGCGCTCGGCCGCGATGGCATGCTGGATGAGTTCGGTCAGCCGGGCGCTGTGCTCAAGCGCCTCGGGCGCGGGACGGGGCAGGTCCATGCAGGGATTCACTGGTTATTTACGCGCGTTCAGGATACCTTGTCCGCATCCTGAATTGAACCGGAAACACGCATGCACGCAGACTCCGCGGTGGTCTTGGTCACCGGTGCCGGCAAACGCATCGGCGCCGCGCTGGCCGCCGACCTGCACGCCCGCGGCTACGCGTTGGCGCTGCACTGCAGGGCCTCGCGCGCCGACGCCGACGCCCTGGCCGAGACCTTCAACGCGCGGCGTGCCGGCAGCGCGGCGGTGTTCGCCGCCGATTTGGCGCGCCCGGCCGAACGCGACGGGCTGGTGCCGGCGGTGCTGGCGCGCTTCGGCCGTTTGGACGTGCTGGTGAACAACGCCAGCAGTTTCTTCCCCACCCCGATCGGCGCGGTGACCGACGCCGACTGGGACGCGCTGATGGACGCCAACGCCCGCGCGCCGTTCTTCCTGGCCCAGGCCGCGGCCCCGCATCTGGCCGCGCGCGCCGGCTGCATCCTCAACCTGCTCGACATCTACGCCGAACGCCCGAAACCCGGACACGCGGTGTACAACATGGCCAAGGCCGCGCTGCGCATGCTGACGCAATCGCTGGCGCTCGACCTGGCGCCGGCGGTGCGGGTCAACGGCATCGCGCCCGGCGCCATCCTGTGGCCGGA
>CAZRXZ010000076.1:0-6124 GCA_964604095.1 uncultured Arenimonas sp.
AGGCGGCCGTACCGTCGGCGCCGGCGTGGTGGCCAAGATCATCAAGTAATCCGTTGGCCGGCGCGCTCCGGCGCTCCGGCGCAGGCCGAAATGGCGGATCGGAGACGGTCCGCCATCGGTTGTTAAAGAAGCATGTACGCCAGTAGCTCAATTGGCAGAGCAGCGGTCTCCAAAACCGCAGGTTGGGGGTTCGAGTCCCTCCTGGCGTGCCACTACGATCACGGGTTCGAATGAATAGTAAAGTTGAAAATCGGGAAGGCACCAGCGCGCTGGATATCGGCAAGTACGCCTTGGCGGTGCTGATCGCCGCCGCCGGCGTCGCCGTGTTCTACCTGATGCCGCAATGGCCGGGTCCGGTCCGCGGGCTGCTGGTCGCGGCCGCGTTCGCGTTGGCGGCCGTGGTGTTCGGTCTGAGCGCCAAGGGCCTGGAGGCCCGCCGCTTCTTCTCGGATTCGATGTTCGAGCTGCGCAAGGTGGTCTGGCCGACCCGCGAGGAATCCTACCGGATCACCGCCATGGTGCTGATCGTGGTGGTCATCATCAGCTTGATCCTCGCCGCTTTCGACTGGGTCATCTCGTTCCTGATCAAATTGTTGCTGGGCAGCTAAGGAGTCATCCGTGAGCAAGCGTTGGTATGTCGTACACGCCTATTCGGGCTTCGAGCATCAGGTCCAGCGCAGCCTGCTGTCGCGCATCGAGCGCGCCGGGATGCAGGATAAGTTCGGCCAGGTCCTGGTGCCGACCGAGGAAGTGGTCGAGATGCGCTCCGGCCAGAAACGCAAGTCCGACCGCAAGTTCTTCCCGGGTTACGTCCTGGTCCAGATCGAGACCGGCGGCGACACCGTGCCGCTGATCGACAACGAGAGCTGGCACCTGATCAAGGAAACCCCGAAGGTCCTCGGCTTCATCGGCGGCACCCGCGAGCGTCCGCTGCCGATCAAGGATTCCGAGGCCGATGTCATCCTGCAGCGCGTGCAGGAAGGCGTCGACAAGCCGCGTCCGAAGGTGCTGTTCGAGCCGGGCCAGATGGTCCGCGTCATCGACGGCCCGTTCAACGACTTCAACGGCACCGTCGAGGAAATCAATTACGAAAAGAGCCGTCTGCGCGTGGCGGTGATGATTTTCGGCCGATCCACCCCCGTCGAGCTCGAGTTCGGCCAGGTGGAGAAAGCCTAATAGCGGGAGCCCGCACGGGTTCCGTGTTCAACCAGAGGAGGAGTCACGCTTCGGCCTGACGTTCGCACTCCAGGAGTCAGTAAAATGGCAAAGAAAGTAGTTGGCTACATCAAGCTGCAGGTGAAGGCCGGTCAGGCCAACCCCTCGCCGCCGGTCGGTCCCGCGCTCGGTCAGCGCGGCCTCAACATCATGGAGTTCTGCAAGGCGTTCAACGCCGCCACCTCCAAGCTGGAGCCGGGTCTGCCGACTCCGGTGATCATCACCGCCTATTCCGACCGTACCTTCACCTTCGTCACCAAGAGCACCCCGGCCACCGTGCTGCTCAAGAAGGCCGTGGGCATCACCTCGGGCTCCAAGCGCCCGAACACCGAGAAGGTGGGCAAGGTGACCCGCAAGCAACTGGAAGACATCGCGAAAGCGAAAGAACCCGATCTGACCGCCGCTTCGCTTGATGCCGCCGTGCGTACCATCGCCGGCAGCGCGCGCAGCATGGGTCTCGTGGTGGAGGGCTAAGACATGGCAAAACTGACCAAACGTTTCAAAGCGCTGCAAGCCTCGGTCGTCCCGGGCAAGGCCTATCCGCTGGAAGAGGCCCTGAAGATCCTGCAGGGCAACGCCAACGCCAAGTTCGTCGAGTCCATCGACGTCGCCGTGCGTCTCGGCGTGGACGCCAAGAAGTCCGACCAGCAGGTCCGCGGCGCCACCGTGCTGCCCGCCGGTACCGGCAAGTCGGTGCGCGTGGCGGTGTTCTGCCCGGCCGGCGCCAAGGCTGACGAAGCCGCCGCCGCCGGCGCCGAAGCCGTGGGCATGGACGAACTGGCCGACAAGATGCTGGCCGGCGACCTGAACTACGACGTCGTCATCGCCACCCCGGACGCCATGCGCGTCGTCGGTAAGCTGGGCCAGGTGCTCGGTCCGCGCGGCCTGATGCCGAACCCGAAGGTCGGCACCGTGTCGCCGAACCCGGCCGAAGCCGTGCGCAACGCCAAGGCCGGCCAGGTGCGCTACCGCACCGACAAGGCCGGTATCATCCACTGCACCATCGGCAAGGCCAACTTCGCCGCTGACGCGCTGGCCAACAACCTGAACGCGTTGCTGCAGGACCTGATCAAGGCCAAGCCGTCGTCCTCGAAGGGCCAGTACCTGCAGAAGATCTCGCTGAGCTCGACCATGGGCGTCGGCGTGACCGTCGACCAGGCCTCGCTGAGCCTCAAGTAAGAAACCGCAAGACGTGGCCGGGAGTGTCGCCCCGGCCGTGTGGAATTTGAAGGCAGGCCGCCCGTCAGGGCGGTCAGCCATCAAAGACCGTAGGTGCCTCTGGCGCGCATCGCAATCGGGCAGGGATGCTGGATTGGCAAGGATTCGATGCGATGGAAGCGGAGAGGTCTAATCGCGGGGATTTCCCCCGGCCTGCGTAGATGGTGCCGAACACTGGATTTATCTGGAACGGCCACCACTGGAATGTCCGCATTCCCGGCGTCGAGGGACTGATGCCGCCTTGGACCGCAAACGGCTGGAGCCGTGCGCGGAAATTCACAGGAAAGGAGTAAACATGGCTCTCAATCTGTCTCAGAAGCAAGTAGTCGTTGCCGAACTGGCGGAAGTGGCTTCGAAAGCTCAATCCTTGGTCGCGGCCGAATACGCCGGCGTCACCGTGGGTCAAATGACCGCGATGCGCAAGCGTGCCCGTGAAAACGGCGTGTTCCTGAAAGTCGTCAAGAACACCCTGGCAACCCGTGCCGTGGAAGGCACCGAGTTCGACGTCATCAAAGACGATCTGACCGGTCCGCTGCTGTACGCGTTCTCCCTGGAAGATCCGGGCGCTGCCGCCCGCATCATCAAGGATTATGCCAAGACCAACGATAAGCTGAAAGCCAAGATCGTCTCGATCGGCGGCCAGAAGTACCCGGCGTCGCACGTCGACGTGCTGGCTTCCCTGCCGACCCGCGATCAGGCCCTGTCGATGCTGCTCAGCGTCCTGGTCGAACCGGCCACCCGCGTGGCCCGTGCGCTCAAGGCGATCGGCGAGAAAGACACGGCCGAGGCGTAAGCCCGGTTCCGGCAATACCTACACTCACCCACTGAACACACGTTCAAGATCAAATTACAGAGGTTATCAATTATGTCCCTGTCTAACGAACAGATCATCGAAGCGATCGCCGGCAAGACCCTGATGGAAATCATGGAACTGGTCAAGGCGATGGAAGAGAAGTTCGGCGTCTCCGCCGCCGCCCCGGTCATGATGGCCGCCGGTCCGGCCGCCGCCGCCGCCCCGGTCGAAGAACAGACCGAATTCACCGTCGTCCTGAAAGCCTCCGGCGAGAAGAAGGTCGAAGTGATTAAGGCCGTCCGCGCCATCACCGGCCTGGGCCTGAAGGAAGCCAAAGACCTGGTCGAAGGCGCCCCGCAGACCGTCAAGGAAGCCGTTTCCAAGGACGAGGCCGAAAAGTTCAAGAAAGAACTGGAAGCCGCCGGCGCCACGGTCGAAGTCAAGTAATCGACGCTTGCGTCGCTGCTTGGCAAAAAACGGGAAAGGCTGGGGGTGCAAGCCCCCGGCCTCTCCCTGTTTTGCGTCACGCTCCCTGACCGGAGCGTTCCGCTGAGCCGCCGGTTCCGGCGTTTCAGCAGAACATTCCGTTGCAAACCCGCCGGTTGCAGCCGGCACTGACAAAGGTGGTAGCTCCCATGACCTATTCTCTGACTGAGAAAAAGCGCATCCGTAAAGACTTCGGCAAGAACCGTCCGGTCCTCGATGTGCCGTATCTGCTGGCCATCCAGATGGATTCCTACCGCGAGTTCCTGCAGGATTCCTCCAAGTCCGACGGCCATGACGACCGCGGCCTGCACGCCGCGCTGAAGTCGGTGTTCCCGATCGTCAGCTTCTCCGGCAACGCCGCCCTGGAATACGTGAGCTACACCCTCGGCGAGCCGGTGTTCGACGAGCGCGAATGCCGTTCCCGCGGCCAGACCTACGGCGCGCCGCTGCGCGTGAAGGTCCGCCTGGTCATCTACGACCGCGAATCCTCCAGCAAGGCCGTCAAGTACGTGAAGGAGCAGGAAGTGTTCATGGGCGACCTGCCGCTCATGACCGACAACGCCACCTTCATCATCAACGGCACCGAGCGCGTGATCGTGTCCCAGCTGCACCGCAGCCCGGGCGTGTTCTTCGACCACGACCGCGGCAAGACCCACAGCTCGGGCAAGCTGCTGCACTCGGCACGCGTGATCCCGTACCGCGGCTCCTGGCTCGATTTCGAATTCGACGCCAAGGACTGCGTGTTCACCCGCATCGACCGCCGCCGCAAGCTGCCGGTCACCATCCTGCTGCGCGCCCTGGGCTACAGCAACGAGCAGATCCTGAACCAGTTCTTCGAGATCAACACCTTCCAGATCTCCAAGAAGGACGGCGTGGAGCTCGAGCTGGTGCCGGAACGCCTGCGCGGCGAGACCCTGAACTTCGACCTGGTGGTCAAGGGCGACGTGGTGGTGGAGGCCGGCAAGCGCATCACCGCGCGCCACGTCAAGGACCTGGAAAAGAAGAACATCGCCACCCTGGAAGTGCCGGACGAATACCTGATCGGCCGCGTGCTGTCGCATGACGTGATCGATCCGGCCACCGGCGAACTGGTCGCCACCGCCAACGACGAGCTGGACGAAGCCAAGCTGGCCAAGCTGCGCAAGCACGGCATCGCCACCATCGGCACGCTGTGGGTGAACGACCTCGACCGCGGCCCGTACATCTCCAACACCCTGCGCATCGACCCGACCAAGACCCAGCTGGAAGCGCTGGTCGAGATCTACCGGATGATGCGTCCGGGCGAGCCGCCGACCAAGGACGCGGCCCAGAACCTGTTCTACAACCTGTTCTTCACCTTCGAGCGCTACGACCTGTCCTCGGTCGGCCGGATGAAGTTCAACCGCCGCGTCGGCCGCAAGGACGTGACCGGCGCCGAAGTGCTGTACGACTTCCGCTACTTCAGCGAGCGCGCCGACGACGCCGCCAAGGCCCTGGTCGACAAGTACGGCGAGACCTCCGACATCCTCGACGTGGTCAAGACCCTGTGCGAGATCCGCAACGGCCGCGGCGTCACCGACGACATCGACCACCTGGGCAACCGCCGCGTGCGTTCGGTCGGCGAAATGGCCGAGAACGTGTTCCGCGTCGGCCTGGTCCGCGTCGAGCGCGCGGTCAAGGAGCGCCTGTCGATGGCGGAAGCCGACGACCTGTCGCCGCAGGAGCTGATCAACGCCAAGCCGGTCGCGGCCGCGCTCAAGGAGTTCTTCGGCTCCTCGCAGCTGTCGCAGTTCATGGACCAGAACAACCCGCTGTCGGAAGTGACCCACAAGCGCCGCGTCTCGGCCCTGGGCCCGGGCGGCCTGACCCGCGAACGCGCGGGCTTCGAGGTGCGCGACGTGCACCCGACCCACTACGGCCGCGTGTGCACCATCGAGACCCCGGAAGGCCCGAACATCGGCCTGATCAACTCGCTGGCGGTGTACGCCCGCTCCAACAAGTACGGTTTCCTGGAAACCCCGTACCGCAAGGTCGAGGACGGCGTGGTCACCGACAAGGTCGAGTTCCTGTCGGCCATCGAGGAATACGAATACGCCATCGCCCAGGCCAACGCCGAGCTGGACGCCAAGGGCCGCTTCAAGAGCGAATACGTGACCTGCCGCTACCAGGCCGACACCCTGCTCAAGCCGCCGTCTGAGATCCAGTACATGGACGTGTCGCCGATGCAGTCGGTGTCCGTCGCGGCCGCGCTGGTGCCGTTCATCGAACACGACGACGCCAACCGCGCGCTGATGGGCGCCAACATGCAGCGTCAGGCCGTTCCGACCCTGCGCGCCCAGAAGCCGCTGGTCGGCACCGGCATCGAACGCGCCGTGGCGCGCGACTCCGGCGTGACCGTCAACGCCCTGCGCGGCGGCGTGGTCGACCAGGTCG
>CAZRXZ010000077.1:0-6107 GCA_964604095.1 uncultured Arenimonas sp.
TCAGGCCAAGCACGTGTAAGGGCATGGAGGGACTCTGGCAATGACGGGCTATTTTAGCCTGTGTACACTAGTGTTGTATGCGCTCCGTGCCGATCCTCGCCTGCCTCGCCGTCTTTTCCGCTTCCCCGCTGGCCGCCGAAGCGCCGCCGGTCGACGCGCTTCTGCGCAGCGAATTCCTGTTCCAGTCCGGCCGCCTGGACGATGCGTTCGCGTTTTACCGCGACCGCTCTCCGGAGCGCCTGTCGGCGCAGGAACGCCGGCGTGGTCGCGAACTGGCCATCGCCTTGGGCGAAGACGCCTGGTTGCGGCAATTGCCGGCCGAGGCCGCCGATACCGTGGCGGACGAGCCGGAGCCGGCGGCCTGGCGCGACCTGTTGGCGGCCTGCACGGCACCGGCCGGCGCGCGCTGCCGTGGCGGCCTGGCCGCGCTGGAGCCGGCCGACCTCAGCGAGGCGCGCCGGCGCCAGGCCTTGGATATCGCCCGCCGCGCCGATGATCCGGCCCAGCAGCTGCGCTGGCTGAAGGCGTTGCCGCAGGACGGCAACACCTATTACCTGCGCATCGTGCTGTTGAGCAAGGCGGTGGAAGCCGTTCCGGCGCGCGCGCTGATGGCCGAAATCGCCGCCGACCCCGGCCTGAACGCGTTCCAGCGCGCCGCCCTGCAGGGCTCGCTGGCGGAGCTGCTGCGCGACTGGCCTGCGGCCGAAGGCTTCTACCGCGAAGCCCTGGCCGAAGCCGTACCGAGCACCAGCGCGTTGCGCCTGGCGGTGGTGTTGCTGCGCCAGAACCGGCGCGACGAGGCCTTCGCCCAGCTGCACGCGGTGCAGGAGGACGGGCGCTATTCCGACGAGCTGCGCCGCGAGGCGTTCCTGAGCGAAGTCCAGTTCCGCCGCATCCTGGATATTCCGTTCGAGCAGGGCCGCACCACCGAGAGCGTGTACCGCCGGGCGCTGGCAATCTGGCCGCAGGCGCACGATCTGCGCTACCGCCTGGCCATGCATCTGTTCGCGCGCGGGCGCCGGGACGAGGCGATGGCCGAACTGAAGACTTTGCTGGCGCGCGCCCCCGGCCATTTCGAGGCCTTGAACGCCTACGGTTATACCCTGGCCAAGGAGCTGGATCGGCCGCGGGCAGCGTTTGCGCCGATCGAGCAGGCCTATCTTCTGGCGCCCGAGCGCGCCGAGATCCTCGACAGTTACGGCTATGTCCTGCATCGGCTGGGGCGTGCCCGGGAAGCCTTGCCGCCCCTGCAGAAATCCTGGCGGCTGGCGCCTTCGGCGGTCACCGCCGGCCATTTGGCGCAGGTCCATCTGCAGCTGGGCGATGCCGGCGCGGCCCGGGAGTACCTGCGCAAGGGGTTGGAGCTTGATGCCGAGGAGCCCGAGCTGTTGGCCATTCGGGAACAGCTGCGATGACGCGTTTCGGGTTCCTGTGCGCGGTGTTGCTCTTGATCGGGTGCCGCTCGTTGCCCGAGCGCGGCGTGCCGGCCGTGGCGGCGCCGGGGCGTGAGGCCGCGTTGGCGGCTCAGGCGGATTGGGGGTTCAGCGGCCGGGTGGCGTATTCCCGCGCCGGTCAAGGCGGCAGTGCCCGAATCGATTGGCGGCAGGTCGGGTCGGTTTCGGAAGTCCGGCTGAGCGGCCCATTGGCCAGCGGCAGCGTGCGCCTGCGTATCGAAAACGGCCAGGCGCGGGTTTTCGATGCCGGCGGCGCCGTGGTCGCCGAAGGCGATGCCGAGTCCGTGTTGGCGCAGTGGCTATCGGCGCCTTTGCCGGCCGCCGATCTGGTTTCCGGGCTGCGTGCGTACTGGCCGGATTCGCCCGAACGGACTGCCGAGGCCCTGTCCGGCATGGCGCGCGTTTCGGGCTGGGATTGGCGCTACGACGCCTGGTGGCCCGGCCCGACGGCGTTGCCGAAGCAGGTGGAAATCCACGGGCAGGGCGCGCGCGTCCGGCTGTTGATCGATCAATGGCAGGAGGGCGGCGGTGATTGATTCCGAGTGGAGCCGGTGGCCGGCCCCGGCCAAGCTCAATCTGTTCCTGCGCATCACCGGCCGCCGCGCGGACGGCTATCACGAGCTGCAGACCGTGTTCCAGTTGCTGGACTGGGGCGATGAAATCCGGCTCCGCGTGCGCGCCGACGGCATCGTCGCGCGCGTCGCCGATGCCGGCTACGGCGTGCCGGCCGAGCAGGACATCACCGTGCGCGCCGCACGGGCCTTGCAGGCCGCCACCGGCTGCGGCCTCGGCGCCGACATCGCCGTCGACAAGCGGATTCCGCTGGGCGGCGGCTTCGGCGGCGGCTCCAGCGATGCCGCCAGCGTGCTGGTGGCCTTGAATCGGCTCTGGCGCACCGGGTTGGACGAAGACGCCTTGGCGGCCCTCGGCTTGGCCTTGGGTGCGGATGTGCCGGTGTTCGTGCGCGGCCGCAACGCCTGGGCCGAGGGCGTGGGCGAGCGCCTGACCCCGATTGCGCTGCCGCCGGCCTGGTTTCTGCTGGTCGATTCCGGCGTGCATGTGCCGACCGCCGAACTTTTTCGTTCGCCGCGATTGACGCGGGACCAAAACCCGGTCAAAATAGCGAGCTACGCAAGTGGTTCGTTGCTCGACAACGCATTCGAGCCGGTCGTGCGGCAGCTCCAGCCCCGGATCGACCGGGTGTTCACGGAGATGGCGCGCTACGGCACGGTTGCGCTGACCGGTACCGGAGGCGGGTGCTTCCTGCGGTTCGATTCGCAGGCGGCAGCCACCGAGGCGCAGGCCGGATTGCCCGGGGATTACCGTTCCTGGGTGGTCCAATCGGCACCGGAGTCGCCGTTGTTGCGGGCCTTGCGGCAAGCGCAGCGGACAACCACTGCATAAGAAATTGGGGCGTCGCCAAGAGGCCCAAGGCACCGGGTTTTGATCCCGGCATCCGTAGGTTCGAATCCTACCGCCCCAGCCAATTTCTGCACGATGCGTCAAGGGTCCGCGATGAGTAAGCAAAACATGCTCGTATTTTCGGGTAATGCGAACCGGCCCTTGGCGCAAGCCGTATGCCGCGAGCTCGGCATGCCCATGGGCAAGGCCCTGGTCGGCAAGTTCTCCGACGGCGAAGTCCAGGTCGAGATCGAGGAAAACGTCCGTGCCCAGGACGTGTTCGTCATCCAGCCGACCAACGCGCCTTCCGCCGAACACCTGATGGAATTGCTGGCCCTGATCGACGCGCTCAAGCGCGCCTCGGCCAATTCGGTCACCGCCGTGGTGCCGTACTTCGGTTACGCCCGCCAGGACCGCCGCCCGCGTTCGGCGCGCGTGCCGATCACCGCCAAGGTGGCGGCCAAGATGTTCTCGGTGGTGAACGCCGACCGCGTCATCACCATGGACCTGCACGCCGAGCAGATCCAGGGCTTCTTCGACATGCAGGTCGACAACGTGTACGCCTCGCCGCTGCTGCTCGCCGACATCTGGCGCGCGCACGGCACCGAGAACGTGATCGTGGTCTCGCCGGACGTCGGCGGCGTGGTGCGCGCCCGCGCGATCGCCAAGCGCCTGGACGACGCCGACCTGGCCATCATCGACAAGCGCCGGCCGCGCGCCAACGTGGCCACGGTGATGAACATCATCGGCGACGTCGCCGGCAAGACCTGCGTCATGGTCGACGACATCGTCGACACCGCCGGCACCCTGTGCGCCGCCGCCAACGCCCTGAAGGCGCACGGCGCGGTCAAGGTGGTGGCGTACTGCACGCACCCGGTGCTGTCGGGCGCGGCCATCGCCAACGTCACCAATTCGTCGCTCGACGAGCTGGTGGTGACCGACACCATCCCGCTCAGCGACGCGGCCAAGGCCTGCGGCCGCATCCGCCAGCTGAGCGTGGCCGAAGTGCTGGCCGAGACCATCCGCCGCATCGCCCTGGGCGAATCGGTCAGCTCGCTGTACGTCGATTGATTCTCCGTTTTACGGGTGGGCGACGGCCGCATGCGGCCGGCGAAAACCCGAAGACGCCCGTTTGGTCGCGAACGGGCGAAATCCGCCGCCGCAAGGCGGCTCCCAAGCAAAGGTAACAAACCATGTCCGAACATCAAATCAATGCAACCGCCCGCAAGGACGAAGGCAAAGGTGCGAGCCGCCGCCTCCGTCACGCCGGCCAAGTGCCCGCCATCGTGTACGGCGGCAGCGCCGCTCCGGAATCGATCCAGATCGAACACAACCCGCTCTGGCACGCCAGCCAGAACGAGTGGTTCTACGCCTCGATCCTGACCCTGAACGTCGACGGCAAGTCCCAGCAGGTCCTGCTGCGCGACATGCAGCGCCATCCGTTCAAGCAGCAGATCATGCACCTGGACTTCCAGCGCGTCGATGAAAACACCGCCATCCGCTTCAACGTGCCGCTGCACTTCCTGAACCAGGAGAAATCCCCGGCCGGCAAGACCGCCGGCGTGATCGTCACGCACGAGCTGAACGAAGTGACCGTGAGCTGCCTGCCGCGCAACCTGCCGGAGTTCATCGAAGTCGACCTGTCGGCCCTGACCGCCGGCGACATCGTGCACCTGTCGGCCCTGAAGCTGCCGGAAGGCGTGAGCATCCCGTCCCTGAAGCTCGGCAAGGAGCACGACCTGGCCGTGGTCATCGCCAAGCACGCCCGCGGCGCGGAAGAAGAGACCGCCGCTCCGGAAGCCGGCGAAGTGCCGTCCACCAAGTCGGCCAAGGCCGCTGCCGCTCCGGCCGCCGCCCCCGCCAAGAAGAAGTAATCCGGCTTCGGCCGGATCCGCTCGCCCGGATCCGGCCGATTTCCGCGTATGGACGCTATCCGTATCTTGGTGGGCTTGGGCAATCCGGGCTCCGAATACACCCGAACCCGGCACAACGCCGGGTTTTGGTTTATTGACGCGCTGGCCGAGGCCCATGGCGCGCGCTGGGGCGTGGAGAAGAAACTGCAGGCCGAGACCGCCAAAATCACGATCGCCGGCCAGCCGGTGCATCTGCTCAAGCCGACCACCTTCATGAACCACTCCGGGCGTTCGGTGTCGGCCGCGCTGCAATATTGGAAGATCCCGCCGGCGCAGTGCCTGATCGCGCACGACGAACTGGATCTGGCGCCGGGCGTGATGCGCCTGAAGTTCGACGGCGGTCACGGCGGCCAGAACGGCCTGCGCGACACCATGGCCCAGCTCGGGCACGGCAAATTCCACCGTCTGCGGGTCGGCATCGGCCACCCGGGGCACAAAGACAAGGTCACGCCGTGGGTGCTGGGGCGCCCGGGGCTGGACGACGGCATTTCCATCGAGCGCGGCATCGAGGCCGCGCTGCAGGTGGTGCCGCTGCTGGTCGACGGGCGTTTCAACGACGCCATGAAGCAATTACACACGCCGGCGCCGAAATGACGCGCCGGCCCACAGCACGAGGTTAACACCGGACATGGGCATCAAATGCGGTATCGTCGGCCTGCCGAACGTCGGCAAATCGACCCTTTTCAACGCGCTCACCAAGGCCGGCATCGCCGCCGCCAACTTCCCGTTCTGCACCATCGAGCCGAACACCGGCGTGGTGCCGGTGCCGGATCCGCGCCTGAACCAGCTGGCCGAGATCATCAAGCCGCAGAAGGTCATCCCGACCTCGTTCGAGTTCGTCGACATCGCCGGCCTGGTCGCCGGCGCCTCGAAGGGCGAGGGCCTGGGCAACAAGTTCCTGGCCCATATCCGCGAGGTCGACGCCATCGCGCACGTGGTGCGCTGCTTCGAGCATACCGATATCGTGCACGTGGCCGGCCGGGTCGACCCGATCTCCGACATCGAGACCATCGACACCGAACTGGCCCTGGCCGACCTGGATTCCGTGGAAAAGGCCCTGAACCGCGCCGAGCGCGAGGCCAAGACCGGCAACAAGGACGCCATCGTGCGCAAGGACGTGCTGTCGCGCCTGCGCGACGGCCTCGACCAAGGCCGTCCGGCCCGCGCCTTGGGCCTGTCGGCCGAGGACAAGGCCCAGGTCCGCGACCTGTTCCTGCTGACCCTGAAGCCGGTGATGTACGTGGCCAACGTGCTCGAGGACGGCTTCACCGGCAACCCGCACCTGGGCAAGGTCCGCGCCCGCGCCGAGGGCGAGGGTGCCCAGGTGGTGCCGGTCTGT
>CAZRXZ010000078.1:0-6060 GCA_964604095.1 uncultured Arenimonas sp.
CTGTTCGTCACCGAGCTCAGCCGCGACGGCCGCCAGTTCGGCAACCTGTTCGTGCAGCGCGAGAACGCCGGCCGGCTCGACATCATCACCGCCGGCAAAGGCGAGCTGCGTCTGGCCGGCGGCGCGCGCGTGCTGCGCCTGGAGAACGGCACCCGCATCGAAGGCGAGCTCGGCCGCCGGGATTTCCGCAAGGTCGAGTTCGCGGTCAACGAGATCCGCGTGCCGGAACCGGACGCGAGCAAACCGTCCAACAAACTCGACGCCGCCAGCACCCTGTCGCTGATCCGCCGCGGCGATGCCGCCGCGATGGCCGAACTGCATTGGCGCATCGCGCTGCCGCTGTTCGCCGGCATCCTGGCCTTGCTGGCGATTCCGCTGGCGCGCAGCGAGCCGCGCCAGCCGCAGTACGGCCTGGTGCTGTTCGCGGTGATGGCCTATCTGCTCGGCATGCTGTCGCTGCTGGCCGGCACCTATCTGCTCGGCGAGGGCCGCATCCCGGCCTTCCTCGGCCTGTGGTGGGTGATCCTGCCGTTCGCGGCGCTGGCGGCCTGGCTGTTCCGGCGTGACGGCCGGCTGAAGCCGGTGCCGGAGACGGCGGCATGACCCGCATCGGCCGGCGGATGAGCGCCTACTTGGCGCTGAGCGTGCTGAAGGCCACCGCGCTGGTGTGGCTGGTGTTGCTCGGCTTCGATTTGATCAGCGCGTTCTACAACAGCTTCTCCGACATCGGCCGCAACGGCTTCACGCTCAACTACGCCCTGCTCGGCACCCTGTTCACCGCGCCGCGCCGCGCCTACGAGCTGCTGCCGGTGGTGACGGTGATCGGCCTGCTGCTGGGCCTGGGCCAGCTGGCCGGAAAATCCGAGCTGATCGCCATGGCCTCGGTCGGCGTGTCGCGGCTGCAGATCGCGGTCGGCGCGTTGCTGCCGGCGCTGCTGCTGTCGGGGTTGATGATCGTCGGCAACGAGACGGTCGGCATCGCCAGCGAGAAGCAGGCCCTGGCCTACAGCAACTTCAAGGCCGGCAAGTTCACGTTGGCGCGCTATTCCGGGGTCTGGGCCAAGGACGGCGAAGTGTACTTCAATGCCCGCGCCGGCTCGGCCAAGGTCAGCGGCGCCGAAAGCTGGCTGGAGCTGACCGACGTGCGCCTGTACCGCTTCGGCGCCGACGGCGCGCTGCAGTCCATCACCCAGGCCAAATCGGCCGGCAACCGCGCCGGCCGCTGGCAGCTGCGCGACGTGCAGCGCACCACCTTCAAGCCCGAGCGCGTGCTGCTGGAGCGCATGGGCAGCCTGCCCTGGAACACGCGCATCACCGACGCCTCGCTGGAGGCCACGCTGTCGAATCCGCGCAACCTGGGCATGGCCGAACTGCGCGCCAACATCGCCTATCTGGGCCGCAACAAGCTCGACGCGCGCGTGTTCAGCACCGCGTACTGGGGCCGGGTGTTCTACCCGTTGAAGATCGCGGTGCTGTGCCTGGCGGTGCTGCCGTTCGCGTTCGGCTCGCTGCGTTCCGGCGGCTTCGGCAAGAGCCTGTTCCTGGGCATCGTGGTCGGCGTCAGCGCCATCCTGCTGGAGCGCCTGTTCGTGAATCTTTCCGATGTCTACCGTTTCGACGTGCGTCTGGCCTATCTGCTGGCGCCGGCCTGCGTGTTCAGCCTGTGCTGGGGCTATCTGGCGAAGCGGATCTAGCGTCCAGGCGCACGAACGCGGTGCCGGCCGCCACATCGTGCAGGCCGCGGCGTTCGCGGTCGACCAGGCTCCACAGCAGGGCCGTGCCCAAGCTCAGGCTGGCTACCGCATAGCGCAGCAGCAGCGCGCGCCAGTGCGGTCGGCCGCCGTCCGCGGCCACCACCTTCAGGCGCCAGGGCTTCATGCCGATGGTCTGCCCGCCGCGCCGCCAAGAGGCGACGGCGTACAGGCCGATGCCGGCCCAGATCGCCGCAAACACCGCATACGAGGCCAAGGAACCCGGTTGCACCGGCTGGTGATCGGGCTTCAGCGCCAAGGACAGCGCGCTGATGGTGAACAGGATGGCGATCGACACCACGGTGTCGTACAGCAGGGCCAACAGGCGCCAGCCCAGATGGGCGGGGCGGGCGCTGGTTTTCGCGGCGGGGGCGGAGGTGTGCATGCGCCATAGCATAGCCGCGAACGCCCGGCCGCGTTAAGCTTTGCGGCATGGGAACCCGAACCACCGCCATCCGCCTGCAGGCCCGCGCCGCCGCGCCGCCCGCCGCCGCCGATGCGCAGATCGATGCCGTGCTGGAACGCCTGTGGGCCGAACACGGGCTGTCGAAGGCCACCTTGGCCGCTTACCGGCGCGACCTGCGCGCCTTGGCCGCGTTCCTGGCGCCGCGTGCGCTGACCGATGCCGCGCGTGCCGACCTGTTCGCCTTCCTGGAATCCCGGGTGCGCGCCGGGTACGCCGCCAAAAGCAATGCCCGCCTGCTGTCCAGCCTGCGCGCCTTCTATGCGCTGCTGCGCCGCGACGGACACATCGCCGACGATCCGGCCCGCCTGCTGGACATGCCGCGCCTGCCGCGCGCGGTGCCCAAGGCCCTGTCCGAATCCCAGGTGGAGGCCCTGTTGCGCGGCCCGGAAGACGCCACGGCCGCGCCGGAAGGCATCCGCCAGCGCGCCATGCTGGAGCTGATGTACGCCTGCGGCCTGCGCGTCAGCGAATTGGTCGAATTGCCGGCGGCATCGGTCAACCGGCGACAGGGCCTGCTGCGCGTGCTCGGCAAGGGCGGCAAGGAACGTCTGGTGCCGATGGGGCAGGAAGCCCTGCACTGGCTGGAGCGCTATCTGGCCGAGGTGCGGCCGGCACAGGCCGGCAAGCGCAACCCGCCCGGGCTGTTCCTCGACGCCAAAGGCGAGCCGCTGAGCCGGCAACGCTTCTGGGCCGAAATCAAGGCGCGTGCCGCGGCCGCCGGCCTGGATGCCGCCAAGGTCAGCCCGCATGTGCTGCGGCACAGTTTCGCCACGCACCTGCTCAACCACGGCGCCGACCTGCGCGCCCTGCAGATGCTGCTCGGCCACAGTTCGCTGTCGACCACGCAGATCTACACCCTGGTGGCCAAAGAAGGCCTGAAGCGCATGCACCGGCAACACCATCCGCGCGGCTGAACCGCGCATCACCGGAATCGCGCCGCCCGTCCGGCCGGCCTGCCGGCGCCGCGGGGCCTGTGCCACAATACCCGTTTCGCCCCACCGAACGGACCGCCCATGAACTCTCCCCGTCTGCTCCTGCCCGTCCTGATGGCCTTCAGCATGCAGGCCTGCGCGCAAAGCAAGGCGCCGGCCCCGGCCCCGGCGGCCAAAACGGCCTTCACCGGCGTCGACGGCACCGTGGCCGAGGCGTTGCGCAAGCTCGCGCCCGGCGTCAACATCACCCGCATCAAGCCCTCGCCGATGCCGGGCCTGCGCGAGGTCATCGTCGACGGCCGCGTGCTGTACGTCAGCAACGACGGCAAATACCTGCTGCAGGGCCAGATGATCGAAATGGGCACCCGCACCAACCTGTCCGAAGCCAGCGAGGCGGTGGAGCGCAAGACGCTGCTGGCCGGCATCCCGGCCGCGCAGAAGATCAGCTTCGCGCCGGCCGCCCCGAAATACCGCGTCACCGTGTTCACCGACATCGACTGCGGCTACTGCCGCCAGATGCACAGCCAGATCGCCGAGTACAACAAGCTCGGCATCGCGGTCGATTACCTGTTCTTCCCGCGCGCGGGCATCGGCTCGGAGTCGTTCCAGAAGGCGGTCAACGTCTGGTGCGCGCCGGACCGCAAGGTGGCGATGACCATGGCCAAGTCCGGCAAGGCCCTGCCGAAGAAGAACTGCAGCAATTTCGTGACCCAGGACTACAACCTCGGCCAGAAGGCCGGCGTGGACGGCACCCCGGCGGTGTTCGCCGCCGACGGCAGCCACTTGGGCGGCTACCTGAGCCCGGCCAAGCTGCTGGCCGCCCTGGAAGCCAAGAAATAAGCCGCGGCGGGCCCCGGCGGCCCGCTCCTGCGGCGGCGGCCGGCCGCCCGATAAGGTAAAATGGCGGCCCGTCCCCAGCGCGTGCCGCCATGATCGTTCTCGAAGGCCTGCCGGCCTTATCCGCTTTCCGCCGCGACCGTCTCCAATCCCGCCTGCAGCAGATCGCGCCCGATGCCGTCATCGCCGGCGCCTGGCATGTGTATTTCGTGCAGGCCGCGCCCGGCGCCGCGCCCGATGCCGCCGTGCTCGGCCGCATCCTGGAAGGCTGCAGCGCGCATACCGAATCCCTGGCCGGCACCCGCCGGCGCATCGTCACCCCGCGCCTGGGCACCCGCTCGCCCTGGTCGAGCAAGGCCACCGACATCCTGCAGGGCGCCGGCCAGCCGGTGATCCGCGTCGAGCGCGGCCTGCGCATCGATCTGCTCGGCGCGCCCGATGCCGGCTCGCCGCAGTGGGCCGCCATCGACGGCCTGCTGTCCGATCCGATGACGCAGTCGGTCTGGGACGACCTCGACCAAGCCGGCGCCCTGTTCGCCGCCCCGGCCCGCGGCGCCTTGGTCCGGGTGCCGGTCGACGCCCTGCCGCAGGCCAATGGCGAACTCGGCCTGGCGCTGAGCGAAGACGAGATCGCGTATCTGCAAGAACGCTACCGCGCGCTCGGCCGGAATCCGTCCGACGCCGAGCTGATGATGTTCGCGCAGGCCAACTCCGAGCACTGCCGGCACAAGATCTTCAACGCCAGCTTCCGCATCGACGGCGCCGACATGCCGCACTCGCTGTTCGGCATGATCAAGAACACGCACAAGGCCGCGCCGCAGTACACGCTGAGCGCGTACAAGGACAACGCCGCGGTGATCGAAGGCTACACCGCCAGCCACCTGCGCCCGGACGCCGGCCAGGTGTACCGCTTCGGGCCGTCGATGCCGGACGCGTTCTGCATCAAGGTCGAGACCCACAACCACCCGACCGCCATTTCGCCGTTCCCGGGCGCCTCGACCGGCGCCGGCGGCGAGATCCGCGACGAGGGCGCCACCGGCCGCGGCGGCAAGCCGAAGGCCGGCCTGACCGGCTTCTCGGTCTCGCACCTGCGCATCCCGACCCTGCCGCAGCCGTGGGAAAAACCGCGCGCGCTGAATCCGCGCATGGCCTCGGCGTTCGAGATCATGACCGACGGCCCGCTGGGCGGCGCCGCGTTCAACAACGAATTCGGCCGCCCGAACCTGGCCGGCTATTTCCGCAGCTTCGAGCTGGCCGGTGCCGAACCCGGCACCGTGCGCGCCTACGACAAGCCGATCATGCTGGCCGGCGGCCTGGGCACGGTCGATCCGGACCAGGTGCAGAAACTGCCGCTGCGCCACGGCGACGCCGTGGTGGTGCTGGGCGGTCCGTCGATGCTGATCGGCCTGGGCGGCGGCGCGGCGTCCTCGGTGTCGTCCGGGCAGAGCTCGGAGGCGCTGGATTTCGCCTCGGTGCAGCGCGACAACCCGGAAATGGAACGTCGCTGCCAGGAAGTGATCAACCGCTGCTTCGCGCGCGGCGAGGCCAATCCGATCCGCTTCATGCACGACGTCGGCGCCGGCGGCCTGTCGAACGCCATCCCCGAACTGCTGCACGACTCCGGCATGGGCGGCGTGATCGATCTGGCCAAGGTGCCGTGCGACGACCCGTCGCTGTCGCCGATGCAGCTGTGGTGCAACGAATCCCAGGAACGCTACGTGCTCGGCCTGGCGGCCGAGGACGTGCCGGCGTTCGAGGCCCTGTGCGCGCGCGAGCGCTGCCCGTTCGCGGTGGTCGGTTTCGCCACCGAAGCGCAGCGCCTGGTGGTGGCCTACGGCGCCACGCCGGACGGCTTCGAGGCCATCCCGGCCGGTGAGCGCGCCATCGACATGCCGATGGACCTGCTGTTCGGCAAGCCGCCGAAGATGCACCGCGACGCCGTGGCGCCGCGCATCGCGCCGTACGCCACCTTGGCCGGCGATGCCATTTCGGTGTACGAAGCCGGGCTGAAAGTGCTGGCGCACCCGAGCGTGGCCGCCAAGCAGTTCCTGATCACCATCGGCGACCGCAGCGT
>CAZRXZ010000079.1:0-5990 GCA_964604095.1 uncultured Arenimonas sp.
CCCTGCCGGACGTGCGCGACGGCCTGAAGCCGGTGCACCGGCGCGTGCTGTTCGCCATGCACGAGCTCGGCGCGCATTCGAACAAGCCGTACTACAAGTCCGCGCGCATCGTCGGTGACGTCATCGGTAAGTACCACCCGCACGGCGACCAGTCGGTGTACGACACCCTGGTGCGCATGGCGCAGCCGTTCTCGCTGCGCTATCTGCTGGTGGACGGGCAGGGCAACTTCGGTTCGGTCGACGGCGACTCCGCCGCGGCGATGCGTTACACCGAGGCGCGCATGGCGCGCATCACCCACGAACTGCTGGCCGACCTCGACAAGGAAACCGTCGACTTCCAGCCGAACTACGACGAGAAGGAACTGGAACCGACGGTCATGCCGACCAAGGTCCCGAACCTGCTGATCAACGGCTCGGAAGGCATCGCGGTCGGCATGGCCACCAACATCCCGCCGCACACCCTGGGCGAGGTCATCAACGGCACCATCGCGCTGATCGACGACCCGGACACCAGCATCGGCGACCTGATGCAGTACGTGCCGGGCCCGGACTTCCCGACCGCCGGCATCATCAACGGCGCCGCCGGCATCCACGCCGCCTACCACACCGGCCGCGGCCGCGTGGTGATGCGCGCCAAGACCGACATCGAAGTGCAGGACAACGGCCGCGAGGCCATCATCGTCACCGAGATTCCGTATCAGGTGAACAAGGCGCGCCTGATCGAGAAGATCGCCGAGCTGGTCAAGGAAAAACGCGTCGAGGGCATCTCCGAGCTGCGCGACGAGTCCGACAAGGACGGCATGCGCATCTACATCGAGGTCAAGCGCGACCACAGCGCCGAGATCGTGCTCAACCACCTGTTCAACGAAACCCCGCTGCAGCAGACCTTCGGCATCAACATGGTGGCGCTGGTCGACGGCCGTCCGCAGCTGCTCAACCTGAAGCAGATCCTGGAAGCCTTCGTGCGCCACCGCCGCGAAGTGGTCACCCGCCGCACCATCTTCGAACTGCGCAAGGCCCGCGCCCGTGCCCACATCCTGGAAGGCCTGACGGTCGCCTTGGCCAACATCGACGAGATGATCGAGCTGATCAAGGCCTCGCCGAACCCGCAGGAGGCCAAGGAACGCATGATGGCCAAGCGCTGGCAGCCGGGCCTGGTCAAGGCCCTGCTGGAAGCCGCCGGCGCGCAGGCGTCGCGCCCGGAAGAGCTGGATGCCGGTTTCGGCCTGCAGGCCGACGGCTATCAGCTGTCCGAGGTGCAGGCCAAGGAAATCCTGGAGATGCGCCTGAACCGCCTGACCGGCCTGGAGCAGGAAAAACTCACCGAGGAATACAAGGAACTGCTGGCCGAAATCCGCGATCTGATCGAGATCCTGGAAGTGCCGGAGCGCCTGCTGGCCGTCATCCGCCAGGAACTGCTGAAGGTCAAGGAAGACTTCGGCGACGACCGCCGCACCGAAATCCGCCCGAGCGAGGAAGACCTGGCCGATCTCGACCTGATCGCCTCCGAAGACGTGGTGGTCACGCTGTCGCACGCCGGTTACGCCAAGCGCCAGATGCCGTCCACCTACCGCGCCCAGAAGCGCGGCGGCAAGGGCCGCGCCGCGGCCTCGGTCAAGGACGAGGACTTCATCGAACGCCTGTGGGTGGTGAACACCCACGACACCCTGCTGACCTTCACTTCCGAAGGCCGGGTGTTCTGGCTGAAGGTGTATCAGCTGCCGGATTCCGGCCCCAACTCGCGCGGCCGCCCGATCGTCAACTGGATTCCGCTGCAGGACGGCGAGAAAGTGCAGGCGGTGCTGCCGGTGCGCGAGTTCGCCGACGACCGCTACGTGTTCTTCGCCACCCGCAACGGCACGGTCAAGAAGACGCCGCTGTCGGATTTCTCCAACCCGCGCTCGAAAGGCATCTGGGCCATCAACCTCGACGAGGGCGACGGCCTGGTCGACGTGCAACTGACCGACGGCGGCAAGGACATCATGCTGTTCGGCTCGCACGGCAAGGCGGTGCGCTTCGATGAGTCCGAAGTGCGCTCGATGGGCCGCACCGCCACCGGCGTGCGCGGCATGCGCCTGCCGGAAGACGGCGCGACGGTGGTCAGCATGGTCGTGGTCGAGGGCGATGGCGATATCCTCACCGCCAGCGAGAACGGTTTCGGCAAGCGCACGGAAGTCTCGGCCTATCCGAAGAAAGGCCGCGGCACCCAGGGCGTGATCGCGATTCAGACCTCGGACCGCAACGGCGCCCTGGTCGGCGCCATCCAGCTGACCGAGCAGCACGAGATCCTGCTGATTTCCGACCAGGGCACGATGGTGCGCACGCGCGCCTCGGAAGTCTCGCAGGTCGGCCGCAACACGCAGGGCGTGACCCTGATGCGCGTGGCCGATGACGAGAAGCTGATGGCCATCGAAACCCTGGATGTCATCGACGACGCGGGCGACGGCGAAGCCGAAGACGGTGGCGACGCGGCGGAATGACGGCGCGTCGGCGGCTGAAACGGAAAACGGCGGATTTCGATCCGCCGTTTTCCGTTTTCGGGCGCGTTAACCGCGGCTTAGGGCCGATAGAGCTTGGCCTTGCCGTCCTTGACGCGCACGATGTAGCCGACGCGGATGCCGTTCAGCAGTTCCTGGCGGACGACCTTGGTGCTGCCGTCGCGCATGCGCACGGTGATCTTGTATTCGCGGTTGCCTTCGGCGATCTTCTTGCCGGCATAGGCGCCGCCGACCGCACCGGCGACCGTGGCGACTTTCTTGCCGTCGCCGCTGCCGACCTGATTGCCGACCAAGCCGCCGATCACGGCGCCGGCCACCGCGCCGCCGGTGCCGGATTTCGGATCATCGACCTTGACGATTTCGAGCACGCGGCCGCAGCGGGCGCAGTCGGCCGCGGCGGGCATTTCCTTGGTCTGGGCTTGGGCGGCGGAACCGGCCAGCATGCCGGCCAGCAAAGCCATGGCGGTGAGTTTTTTCATGGGCGATCTCCTTTGCGTTACAGGGAAGCGAGCACCGATTCCGCCGAAGACACCGAGAACTCGCCCGGGGCTTCCACGAACAGGTGGGTGACGAGGCCGTCGTCGGCGATCAGGGCGAAGCGCTTGGCGCGCAGGCCCATGCCGAAGGCGCTGGCGTCAAGCTCCAGGCCGAGCGCCTTGGTGAACTCGCCGTTGCCGTCGGCCAGCAGCTGGATGGCCTCGGGGGTTTCCTGGCTCTTGCCCCAGGCCGACATCACGAACGCGTCGTTGACCGACAGGCAGGCCACGGCGTAGCCCTTGGCGCCGAATTCATCGATGTGGCGGATGTAGCCGGGCAGGTGCTTGGCCGAGCAGGTCGGGGTGAAGGCGCCGGGCACGGCGAACAGCACCACCTTGCGGCCGGCGAAGAATTCGGAGCTGTCGATGGCCTGCACGCCGTCGCGCACCAGGTTGAGGGTGGCGGGCGGGATGCGTTCGCCGACTTGAATCGTCATAAGTCACCTGCATATCGGAGGAATGAGGGTGAATGATAAACTGTTTCCAGTGCATCTACCGTCCAGTCTGTTGCATCCATCCTGAACCGCGTTCGAACGGGGACTAGACCCATGGAATTCAAGGATTATTACCAGATCCTCGGCGTCGAGCCGTCGGCCAGCGAAGCCGAAATCAAGACCGCATACCGTCGCCTGGCGCGCAAGTACCATCCGGACGTGAGCAAGGAAAAAGGCGCCGAGGAGCGCTTCAAGGCGGTGAATGAAGCCTACGAGGTGCTGAAGGACCGCGAGCGACGGGCGCAGTACGACCAGCTGAAGGCGGGCGGCTATCGGCCCGGCGAGGACTTCCGGCCGCCGCCGGGATTCCAGGGCGGCGGCTTCCAGTTCGATTTCAACGACATGGGCGGCGCCGGCGGATTCAGCGACTTCTTCCAATCCCTGTTCGGCGGTGCGCAGCGCGCGCAGGCGCCGGCCGGCAGCCGGGTCAAACTGGCCATTCCGCTGGAGCGCGCCTACGCCGGCGGCAAACAGAAGATCCGGGTCGGCGAACGCACGCTCGAGGTCAATATCCCGGCCGGCATCCGTGCCGGGCAAAGCATCCGTCTGGCCCGTCAGGGCGAACGCGGCGGCGATTTGATGATCGAAATCGACTACCAGGAACACCCGGAGTTCGAGTTAGATGGTCAGAACGTGCTGTATACCGTGACGCTGATGCCCTGGCAGGCGGCCTTGGGCGACACCGTTTCGGTCCCGACGCTGGGCGGCAAGGTCAGCCTGAAGATTCCGGCCGGCTCCGACAGCGGGCGCCGGCTACGCCTGAAAGGGCGCGGCATGCCCGGCAAGCAGGGCGCCGGCGATCAGTTGGTGGAAATCGAAGTGAGCGTACCGCCGGCCGAGAGCGAGGAGCAGAAGGCCCTGTACCGGCGGATGGCCGAGCTGTTCGGCGGCGTTTAAGCCGCCGTGCTGAGCACTTGCTTGATGATGTCGATCAGTTCGTTTTCGTTGAACGGCTTGGTCAGATAGGCTTTGGCGCCTTGGCGCATGCCCCAGACGCGGTCGGTTTCCTGGTCCTTGGTGGTGACCAGGACCACCGGGATATGCTGGGTGGCTTCGTCGCGGGTCAGCGCGCGGGTGGCCTGGAAACCGTTGAGGTTCGGCATCACCACGTCCATCAGCACCAGGTCGGGCTTTTCGGCCTTGCAGATCTCGATGCCGATGACGCCGTCTTCGGCGGTCAACGCCTCATGGCCAAGTTTCTCCACGATGCGTTTCATGCCCATCAGCTGCGAGGGCGAGTCGTCGACGACCAGAATTCGTGCCATAAATTTCCCCTGTATCGGTGTGCTTAGTTAACGGTAAAAACGTCGGTTTGGCAAGCATCAGTGCGCGATGCGCACCACGGTTCGGCCGAAGGACGCGCCGGCGAGCATGCGCTCGAAAACCGCGGGCAACCCGTCCATGCCGGTTTCGCGCACCGGCAGTCCGGCCAGCGTTTCCGTGTCGAAATGGTGCGCCAGCAGGGCCCAGACCCGTTCGCGGATCGGACGCGCGGTGCCGGCCGAGGCGATGCCGAGCAGGGACACGCCGCGGATGATGAACGGCATCACCGAGGCCGGCAGTTCCGCGCTGGCGACCAGGCCGCAGCTGGCGACGTTGCCGTACGGCGCGGTCTGCGCCAGCAAGGCGGCGAGCGTGGCGCCGCCGACGTTGTCGAGCGCGCCGCCGAAGCGCACGCTGTCCATCGGGCGGCCGGTCAGGAACGCATCGCGCGCAAGGACTTCCGACGCGCCGAGCGAGCGCAGCAACGCGGCGTGCTCGGGCTTGCCGGACACCGCATGCACGGCGTAGCCGGCGTTGGCGAACAGGACGGTGGCGAGCATGCCGACGCCGCCGGTGGCGCCGGTGACCGCGATCGGGCCGAGTTCGGGCTGCTGGCGGTTTTCCTGCATGCGCAGCAGCGCCAGGCCGGCGGTGAAGCCGGCGGTGCCGAGGATCATGGCTTCGCGCGGACCCCAGCCGTCCGGCAGGCGGATGACGTGCCGGGCAGCGGTGCGCACGAAGCGGCTGTAGCCGCCGTCCTGGGTTTCCGACAGGCCCGAGCCGGTCACCAGCACCGCATCGCCCGGCTTCAGCGCCGGATCGGCGGACTCGACGACCAGTCCGGCGCAGTCGATGCCGCCGTTGAGCGGGAAACGGCGCAGGATCTTGCCTTGGCCGGTGCCGGCCAGCGCGTCCTTGTAGTTCACGCTGGAGTAATGCACGGCGATCAGGGTGTCGCCCGGCGTCAGCGCGTCAAGCGCGATCTGTTCGATGCCGGCGCGGTAACCGGCGTCGTCGTTGCGGATGCGGAAGGCGGGGAAAACGGATTCTGCGTTCATGGGCGTCTCAAGGGCGGCCGGCGGCCAAGAAAAAACCCGCATCGCTGCAGGTTTTTTCCGGGAGAGCCGCGCCCGATCAGTTGGCCTTGTGGATGGCGCGTTTGTCGACGGCCATGGCGGCGTCGTGGATGGCTTCCGACA
>CAZRXZ010000080.1:0-5983 GCA_964604095.1 uncultured Arenimonas sp.
GGGCCGAGCCAGGCCAGGTTCTGCAGCACCGGACCGGACAGCATCGGCAGCAGCTTCGGCAGGCCGATCGACAGGAAGGCGACGTGCGTAGCCACGCCGTTGCCCAGCATCGCGCCGAAATGCTGGTGCAACCACCAGTTCGGCTGCGTCGGCGGGCGGCGCGCGAAGCGCCACATGCGCACGGCGGTGACGATGCCGATCAGCGAGAACGCCGTGAAGATCAGCGCCATGCGGTCGGTCACGAACAGGCCGATGTAGGCGATGGCCAGTCCGCTGACGAAATTGAGCAGAACCAGCGCCCGGTACACCCGGCCGGTGTAGGCCGCCCAATCGCGCTTGTCGCGGATCGCACGCCAGCTGCACCACACGCTGGTGGCGGTGATCACCAGCAGATAGACCAGGAACGACGCCGCGACCGGATGCTGCCGGATGTAGAAGGCCACGCTCATCGGTATGCCGCTGAGCAGCATGGCGGCCATGGCCGACAGGTAGATCTTGCCGCTGGCGCGGTGCAGCGCGCCGCCTTTGCGGCTCAGGCCGGAGAGCCAGAACGTGATCAGGGCCACGGTACCGATCAGTCCGTGCGCGGATTTCACCAAATCGTAATAATCCATGTCGTTCTCCTTGGGTCAGGATGCCAGTGTGCTGCGTCCCATCGGCCGGCTCAGGTGCCGACGGTCACCGCGCTGGCCTGCCGGAAGTCACTTTCTGGCGATACCGGCTTGAGCGCGGCCGCGTTTGCCGCCATGCTGTGCACATGCGTGAATTCCTCAAATCCTTATGGCACCCCCTGTCCATCGCCGGCCTGCTGGCCTGGAGCGCGATCGGCCTCGAACTGATGCGCGGCCGGCCGATAACTCCGGAGTGGCTGGCCGCGCCCTTGCCGATGGCTTTACCGCTGGCCCTGCATCTGCTGTTCCTGACGTTGTTTCTTTGGCCCGCCAAAAGCCGGGCGGTAGTGCTCGGGCAGCTGGCGACGGCACTGCTGTTGATGCTGCTGCAGCGCACCGGCGCGCTGCCGATCCTGCTCGTCATCGTGATGGCGCAGGTGACGCACCTGTGGCCCGTGCGGCAGGCGGCGCTGATCTTCGTGGCCTGCAATGCCCTGATGTACCTGATCTACGCCCATGTCTGGCACTTCGTCGCGCCGTTCACCATGGCCGTGATGCACATGAGCTTCCAGGCCTTCGCCGCGGTCACCTCCTGGTACGCGGTGAGCGCCGAACGCGCGCGCGACGCGCTGGCCACGATCAACGCCGAGCTGCTCGGCACGCGCGTGCTGCTGGACGCGGGGGTGCGCGACTCCGAACGCCTGCGCATCTCGCGCGAACTGCATGACGTGGCCGGCCATAAACTGACCGCGCTGAAACTCAATTTGCGGGCATTGCAGCACAAGCCGGCGTTCGCGCAGACCGCCGAGCTGGGTCTGGCCGCGGAGCTGGCCGACGAATTGCTGCAGGATATCCGCGCCGTGGTGCAGCAGCTGCGGCTGCACGACGACCCGCCGCTGCGCGAAGCCTTGGCGGCGCTGGTACAGCCGATGCCCCGGCCGGCGCTGGTCCTCGAACTGGACGACGAGGCCGAACACCTGAGCATGGCCGAAACCGAGGTGGTGCTGCGTTGCGTGCAGGAAGCGCTGACCAATGCCGCCCGCCATGCCGACGCCGACCGTCTGCATGTACGCCTGCGGCGCGTCGGGCCGTACTGGTGGATGGACATCCACGACGACGGCAAGGCCCTGCCCAAGCCGGGGCAGGGCAACGGCCTGAACGGCATGCGCGAACGCATCGAGGCGCTGGGCGGCCAGCTGGAATGGCGCGCGGCGCGCGGCATGCCATTGTCGGCGCATTGGCCGGTGCGCGAATGAGCGCGCCGATCCGCTTGGCGCTGGCCGACGACCAGGCCTTGGTGCGCAACGGGCTGTCGGCCTTGCTGTCCGGCATCGAGGGCCTGCGCATCGACATCCAGGCCGAAGACGGCGACGCCTTGCTGGCCCGTCTGGCCACGACGCCGGTCGACGTCATCCTGTCCGACATCCGCATGCCGGTCTGCGATGGCTTCACCCTGATCAAACGCCTGCGCGCGGCCGGCAACCCGACGCCGGTGCTGCTGCTGACCACCTTCGACGAACCCGAGCTGGCCCTGCGCGCGGCCGGCTGCGGCGCCCAGGGCTTTCTGCTGAAGGACGCCTCGCCCGAGGACCTGCACGAGGCGATCGTGGCGCTGGCCGCCGGCAAGACCCTGCTGGCGCCGGTAGCGACCGATCCGGTGCGCTCGCGCTACGCCTACCGCGACACCGGCGCGCCGACCGACTCCTTCAACGAACGCGAAATCGCCATCCTGCGCCTGCTGGCCGGCGGCTACTCCAACCGCGAGATCGCCAAGGCGGTGTTCCTGTCGGAGGGCACGGTGAAGAATTACGTGTCGGAGATCCTCGACAAACTCGGCGCCCGCGACCGCACCCGTGCGGTGCTGAAGGCGATCACCCTGCGCATCATCTGAATCCCGGCGCGGGCAAGAAAAAAGGGCGGATGCGATCCGCCCTTTTCCCGTACGCGGCGGCTGCCGCTTACTTGGCCAGCTCGGTCAGGGTCGACAGCACCCAGCCCTTGTTGCCCAGCTCGTCTTCCACTTCCCACATCAGCTCGGACTTGTTGCCGGTCGGATACAGCATCATGCCCGGATCGAGCGTGCGCACCGCCTTCTCGCCTTTCGGCGTGGTGAACAGGCGCGCCGGCTTGACCACGCGCAGCGCCTGCACCGCATTGGCGGCCGAGGCGTTTTCCGGCAAGCCGCCCATTTCCTGCACCAGGTTGTGGTAGGCCTGCAGGTAGGCCAAGGCGATCACTTGGCCGATTTCGGTGTTGGCGTACGCGCCGCCGCCGAGGGCGCCCAGGCCGCCGGAGCCGAACAGTCCGCCGCCGCCGCCCCAGGCCATGTCGGTCTTCTTGGCATGGCCTTCGGCCATCGCCACCTGTTCCGAGGAGCGCACGTCGGTGATCGTCAGCACCACGTCGGCGGTCTTCTTCTTGAAGCTGATGCCGCCCATCAGGGCGCCGGCGCGGCCGCCGACGAAGCCGCCGAGCAGGCCGCCGATGTTGGAACCGCCGGAATCGCTGTTGCTGGAGATCAGGTCCGGCACCAGCACGTAATCGGCGGCCTTGACCTGGCCTTTGCCGATGTTGGAACCGCCGCGCAGCTCGCCGCCGCCGGCCAGTTCACGCTCCATCTGCATGGCCTGGAAACCGGCGCCGCGGTCGACCAAGGTGAAGCAGCGCGACTTGTTGACGTAGATCTTGATCAGCTTGGACGGCGCCGGCAGCTGCTGGCCGGTCCACCAGTTGGTGCTGTCTTCCGGCTCGATGACCGCGATGGAGCCGAGCGGCTTCTTGCAGACCGGGATTTCGGTGATCTGCTGGGCGCGGGTTTCCTGCGCGGTGGCCTGCTTGGCCTGGACCGGCGTCGACGACAGGCCGGCGACCAGGATGGCCGAGAAAGCCAAAGCCGATTGCGAGATGACGCGTGCATTGCTCATGATGTGTTTTCCTTTCCCCGAGAGGTGTATGGTGTTTTCCCTAAATCACTGCCGGCCCATCTTAGCACCGCACCGGGCGGCCTGCCAGCCGAGCCGCCGCCTGCGCGCGCATCCGGTTATACTGGCCGGAGCCTCCCCCAACGCCCCCCGATGCCATCGACCGCGACGCACGACGATTCGCCCTGCACCGCTTGCGGTGCCTGTTGCGCGCATTTTCGGGTCTCGTTCTACTGGGCCGAAGCCGAACACAACGGCTTGCCCGCGGAACTGGTGGAGCCGCTGACGCCCACCTACAGCTGCATGGCCGGCACCAACGCGGCCGCGCCGCGCTGCGCGGCGCTGTCGGGCACCGTCGGCAAGGCGGTAGCCTGCACCGTCTATCCGCAGCGCACCTCGCCCTGCCGCGAACTGCAACCCGGCGACGACAAATGCAACCGCGCCCGCGCCAAACACGGGCTGCCGCCGATTTCGGCCTGAAAAAAACCCGCCGGACGGCGGGTTTTTCGGCGCAGCGGAGCGGGCTCAGTCCAGCTCGATCACATTGAACGGCACCACCGGATCGACGTCGGCGCCGTAATCCACGCCGGCCAGGCCGAAGCCGAACAGCTTCAGGAACTCGGTCTTGTAGGCGGCGTAGTCGGTGGTGTCGAACAGGTTGTCGCTGGTCACCGTCGGCCAGATCAGCTTGACCGCGTCCTGCACCTCGTCGCGCAGCTCCCAGTCGTCCATGCGGATGCGCTGCTGCTCGTCGCGGTCGTTGCCGGCGCCGTACAGCTCGGTGCGGAACATGCGGTCGATCTGCTCGATCGGGCCCTCGTGCAGGCCGAGCTGCTTCATCACCCGGAAGCAGATGGAGATGTACAGCGGCATCACCGGAATCGCGGCCGAGGCCTGGGTCACCACCGATTTCAGCACCGCCACGTTGGCGGCGCCGTGCACCGGCTTGAGCTTCTCGCGCAGCGCGGCGGCGGCGCGGTCCATGTCTTCCTTGGCCTTGCCGAGCGCGCCGTGCCAGTAGATCGGCCAGGTGATGTCGGTGCCGATATAGCTGTACGACACGGTCTTGACACCCTCGGCCAGCACGCCGGCCTCGAGCAGGGCCTGCATCCACAACTCCCAGTCCTGGCCGCCCATCACGGTCACGGTATCGGCGATTTCCTGTTCGGTGGCCGGTTCGATCTCGGCGTGGATGATGACGTCCTTGCTGGTGTCGATGGCGGTGGACTGGTACGGCGCGCCGATCGGCTTCAGCGCCGAACGCACCAGCTCGCCCGAATCCGGCAATTTGCGCACCGGCGAAGCCAGCGAATACACCACCAGATCGACCTGGCCGAGATCGGCCTTGATCAGCTCGATGACCTTGGCGCGCATGGCGTGCGAGAAGGCGTCGCCGTTCACGCTCTTGGCGTACAGGCCGGCCGCGTGCGCGGCTTTCTCGAACGCAGCCGAGTTGTACCAGCCGGCGGTGCCGGGCTTGGTTTCGGTGGCCGGCTTCTCCAGGAACACGCCAAGCGTGGCGGCGCCGGAACCGAAGGCGGCGGTGATGCGCGAGGCCAGACCGTAACCGGTGGAGGCGCCGATCACCAGCACCTTCTTCGGGCCGTCGGCGATCGGGCCGCGCTCCTTCACGACCTCGATCTGCTCCGCCACATGCCGCTCGCAGCCGGTGGGATGGGTGGTGGTGCAGATGAAACCGCGGGTTTTCGGGGTGATGATCATGGCATGTGTCCTGATGCGGCCGGGAACGGCGCTGAAATGTCAGGAACGATTATAAAACGCGCTTCGGCCAACGGGTGTTTTAATTCAGCACGCGGGCCGCAAAAAAACGGACCCGCCGAAGCGGGCCCGTTTATCCAAACTGGATGCGGCTTATTCGCCCAGCGGCTTGGACGGCTTCAGCTTCGGGAATGCGGCCCGGAAAGCGGTCAGATCGGACGGCGACAGGTTCGGGCGGCCGGCCATGAAGCCCATGTTGATCTCGCCGGAAAGGAAATAGGTTTCGCCTTCCTCGGCTTCGATGGTGGTGACGTCCTTGGCTTCGGAATGCACGGTGTACTCGTGCTTGCCCGGCTCGACCTGGAGAGTGAAGAAGTTGGCGTTGCGCAGCTTGCCGAGTTCCGTTTCGCCTTCGCGCACGATGAAGCCGATGGCCGCGCCCTTGAATGCGCTCGGACGGAAGAACACGACCAAGGCCTTGCCGGGCTCGGGCGTGCCGATGGCGGCGGTGGCGGCATCGGGGGCTTCGGCGACGACCGGCGCGGCGTCCTGGGCGGAAACCGGAGCCATGAAGACGGAGGCGGCGAGCAGCAGAACGGTATTGATGGATTTCATGATTCTCTCGTGGTGGGTGGAATGAACGGATGGTTATTGCGTTTCGGGCACGGCGGAAACGGGTGTGTCGGCGGCAACCGACGCCAAGGCTTCGGTGCCGGCCGGAATGACGACTTG
>CAZRXZ010000081.1:0-4704 GCA_964604095.1 uncultured Arenimonas sp.
GGTGTTGAGCACCAAGCGGGTCTTGCCGCCCACGCTGCGGGCGTCGACGTTGAGCACCGGCGTGGCGTAACCGGCCACATCCATCTTGCGCTGCAGGTCGGCCGGCAGGGCGGCATTGCCGATGTCGACCACGACCTCGGTGCCGGACTCCTTGACGTCGGCGGCTGCGCCGGCGCCGTCGAAGCGGACCACCAGGCGGCCGGAACCGTTATCCGCGCGCTTGAAGTCGATGCCGGCGACCGACACCGCGTTGGCCGCGGAGGCTTTGTTGTCGAGGGTGAGCACCAGCGCGTTGCCCATGGCCTGCGTGCGGTAGCCGGCGTCCTTGGACAGCTCGACCACGACCCGCGTGCGGCCGTCGGCTTCGACGGTGCTGACCGATTTGGCCAAGGCCGAATCGACCGCCAAGCGGCGCTGGGCGAAGGCGTTGACGGTGTCCGGCAGGTCGATGGCGATGCGGGGCGGGCTGCCGGTGCTGAACGCCTTGACCTCGCCGACCGGCTGCTCGAACTGCAGCGTGATCGCCGTACGGCCGTCGGCCTGGGTGCTGGCCTTGACGTCCTTCAGCACGTTGGCGGCGAAGGCCTGTTGCGCGAGCAGTAGGCAAAGCGCCGCGCCGAACAGACTGGCCGTCATGCGCGCGCCTTTCATTTTTCCGATGAAAATGTTTTTCATTTCTTTTCCCCACTATTCGTTTCGTTCAACGCGATGAAAGCCTTGCGCTCCAGCCAGCCGCCGGCGCCGTCGGGCACCAGCTCGATCAACTCGATGCCGGTGGCCGACACCGCGACCACACGGCCGTCGCTTTGCCCCAGGTAGGCGCCCGGGCGGACGCGATGGGTCACCTTATCCGGCGCCAACACCAAGGCGGTGAGGTTCGGACCGCTGCCGATGCTGCCGACCATGCGCAGGGTATCCAGGGTGAAGGACTCCAGCGGCTGGCGCGGACGGTTGAGATCCGGGCTCGGGCCGCCGGTGTTGGACATGCGGTTGAGCGGCGGCTTGCCGAACGGATCGCGCAGGCCATCGGGGCTGTACACCACCACCGGCGGATCCTGGACCAAGGGCAAGGGATCCAACGCCGGAGCCGGACGGTTCTTGACCTCGTTCAGCCATTGGCGCAGGTCGGAATCGCCCTTGGTGCATGCCGACAGCAGCACGGCCGAGGCGAGGATCAGCAGGCGCGGCTTGATCGGGCTCATGGCTGGCCTCCCGGCGCCGCGGCGTCAGCTGCCGGCGTCTGCTCATCCGGATCGAGGTAGCGGTAGGTCTTGATGGTGCCGGCCATTTCCAGCAGCTCGTTGTTGGCGCCGCGCGGCTTCAGCGAGATGTCGTGCATGGTCATGATCACCACGCGCGGCAGGGACGCGACGCCGCTCATGAACGCCCCGAACTGGTGGTAATTGCCGACCATGCGGATCGAAATCGGCTTTTCGGCGTAGAATTCGCGCGGGGTCTCCGGGCCGGGCTGGAACAGCTCGTTGGTGATGCCGCTGGCCAGGGCCTGCTGCGACACGTCCACGATCAGGTCCGGCATCTCGTTCTTGCTCGGCAGCTGACGCAGCATCTGCTGCAGGATCAGTTCCATCTGGGCCAGCTGTTGCTTCAGCGGCTCGAGGTTGGCGGCGCGCCCTTGCTTGCTTTCGAAGTCGGCGCGCAGCACGGCTTCCTCGCCTTCCAGACGCAGCATTTCGTCGCGCTTGTCCTTGACCATCAGGAACCAGGCCAGCAGCAGGATGATGACGATGACGAAGGCGCAGACCGCGTACTTCAGCTGCATCGGCCAGGAGCCGGCGGTCTTGAAGTCGATGTCGCGCAGGTCGATGTTCTTCATTGTGCGCCTCCTTGTCCGGCGTCGGCCTGGCCGGGTTCGGCGGCCGGCTGCTTGACCTTGGCGTTGAGGATGAATTCATAGGGCAGCGAGCGGTCGCCGCCGCGGGCTTCGATCACGGTCAGGTCGGGGTTGGAAATCACCGGCGAGGCCATGATGTTGCGCATGTAGCTGCTGACCCGTGCGTTGGATTGGGCACGCCCTTGGATCACCAGGTCGGCGCCGCTCTGGCGGATGGTGGAAATCTGCGCGCCGTCGGCGATGGTCTTGGCCAGCTCGGTGAACACCTGGACCATTTCATAACGCTTGCCCTGCAGCTGCTCGATGATCTGCTTGCGCGCCAGCAGGCTCTGCTTGCGCTTGTCCAGCTCCTCGATTTCCTTGATCTTGACCTCGACCGCGGCGATTTCCTGCCGCAGCAGTTCGTTGCGTTGGTTCTGGCCGGTGACCTGGCCGGAGTAGTACAGGTAGATCAGCGCGCTCAGTGCCAGACCGGCGACCGCGGCCAGGCCGAGCATGCCGTTGAACTGGCGCTGTTGCGCCTTGCGGCGCTCTTCGCGCCAGGGCAGGAGGTTGATCTTGGCCATCAGTCGAAACTCCTCAAAGCCAGGCCGCAGGCGATCAGCAGGGACTGCGCGTCGGTGGCCAGCGCATGCGCCTGGACCTTCGGGCTGACCGTCATCGCGGCGATCGGATTGGCGGTCAGGGTGTTCACGCCCAGATGCTGCTCGACCACGGTATCCAGGCCCTCGATGGCGGCGGTGCCGCCGGCCAGCACGATCTGGTCGACGCGGGAATAATCGCTGCCGGAATAGAAGAACTGCAGCAGGCGGCTGATCTGCTGCGCCACGCCTTCCTTGAACGGCTCGAGCACCTCGGATTCATAGCTTTCCGGCAGGCCGCCGAGCTTCTTGGCGGCACCGGCCTCGGCGAAGCTCAGGCCGTAGCGGCGCATGATTTCCTCGGACAGCTGCTTGCCGCCGAACACCTGCTCGCGGGAATAGATGCTACGCCCGTCCTTGATCACGTTCAGGGTGGTCAGGTTGGCGCCGATGTCGACCACGGCGGTCAGTCCGCCGGCGGGGATGTCGAGCTGGTTGAAGATCAGCTTGAACGCGTTCTCCAGCGCGAACACCTCGACATCGACCACCTTGGCCTCGAGGCCGGCGAACTCCAGCTCGGCTTGGCGGGCTTCGACGTTCTCGGTGCGGGCCGCGGCGATCATCACCTGCACCGAATCGCTGTTCGGCACCGGGCCGATGACTTCGAAGTCCAGGCTGACTTCGTCCATCTGGTACGGAATGTGGTTGGAGGCCTCGTCGTAGACCTGCTCCTCCATCGCCAGCTCGTCGTCGGTGGCCGGCACGGTGATGACCTTGGTGATCACCGAGGAGCCGGAAATCGCCACGGCGGCGTACTTGCTCTTGCTGCCCGAGCGGGCCACGGCGCGCTTGATCGCGGCGCCCACCGCCTCGACCTGGGCCGGGCTTTTGTCGTTGGCGGCGTTCGGGGGCAAGGGCTCGACCGCGTAGTGTTCGACGCGGTAGCGGCCTGCGCTCTTGCTGAGTTGCAGCACCTTGATGGCGGCTGAACTGATGTCAATCCCGAGTAACGGCACTGATTGTTCACCGAATAATTGCACTGTATCCCCCAATTAGGCACTTAAAGGCCATTCTTATGCCGTTACATTAAATAACGATTTTCCGTCAATTAGCAAGTTTTTTCGCCCCGACCCCGAAAAACTCCGGGGTGGCCGCCCGCCTATCGACCGTAGCGGAAAAGGTACAATGAAGGCCCTGCGGGCAACGAGAATCCGGTATCCGATGTTCAGATTAATCAAATGGCTGATCGGTTTGGCGGTCTTGGGCGCGGCCGGGCTGGCGCTGGTGCTGGCCATCGCCTACTTCACCGTAGCCCCTACCCTGCCGGATGTGTCGGAGCTCAAACGGGTCGAATGGCAGGTGCCGATGACCGTGTACAGCAGCGACGGCAAGTTCATCGCCGAGTTCGGCGAGAACCGCCGTTACCCCGTCGCCATCCGGGATGTCCCGGTCCAGACCCGCAACGCCGTGATCGCCATCGAGGACGCGCACTTCTACAAGCACATCGGCCTGGACTGGCGCGGCATCGCGCGCGCGGTCTGGCTGACCGCCACCACCCGCGACGAGCGCGTGCCCGGCGGCAGCACCATCACCCAGCAGGTCGCGCGCAACTTCTTCCTCAGCAACGAGTACAGCTATTTCCGCAAGTTCAAGGAAATGCTGCTGGCGCTGAAGATGGAGCGCGAGCTCAGCAAGGACGAGATCCTCGAGCTGTACCTGAACAAGATCTTCTTCGGCAACCGCTCCTACGGCATCGTGGCGGCGGCCGACTATTACTACGGCAAGAAGCTGGACCAGCTGAGCCTGGCCGAGTCGGCGGCCTTGGCCGGCATCCCGAAATTCCCGTCCACCGGCAATCCGATCAGCAATCCGGCGCGCGCCATGATCCGCCGGGACTACATCCTGCAGCGCATGCAGGAGGAAGGCTTCATCACCCCCGAGCAGATGCGCGAGGCCCAGGCGCAGCCGAACACCGCCGCGCCGCACGGACAGGCGACCGAACTGTACGCGCCGTACCTGGCCGAGATGGTCCGTATCGAGATGGTGCGCCGCTACGGCCAGCGCGCCATCGACGGCGGCTACAAGGTGGTGACCACCGTGCACAGCAAGGACCAGCTGGCCGCCGAACGGGCGGTGCGCGACGGCCTGATGCAGTACGACCGACGCCGCGGCTGGCGCGGTGCGGAAAGCCGGATCGAACTGACCGGCGACGAAGCCGCCTGGCGCCGCGCCTTGCGCGCCCGCCCGCACATCGACGGCCTGCCGGCGGCC
>CAZRXZ010000081.1:4804-5867 GCA_964604095.1 uncultured Arenimonas sp.
TGCGCGCGGTGGTCGGCGGCTTCTCGTACTCGACCTCCAACTTCAACCGCGCCACCATGGCCAAGCGCCAGCCGGGCTCCAGCTTCAAGCCCTTCGTATACGCGGCCTCGTTCGAGCGCGGCTATTCGCCGTCGAGCGTGGTGCTGGACGCGCCGGTGGTGTTCAACGACCGCAAGGGCAACGTCTGGCGCCCGCAGAACGACCGCGGCGGCTTCATGGGCCCGATGCGCCTGCGCGAAGCGCTGGTGCAGTCGCGCAACCTGGTCTCGGTGCGCCTGCTGGACGGCATCGGCGTGGCCTTCGCCCGCGACTACATCACCCGCTTCGGCTTCAGCAAGGACAGCCTGCCGCCGAACCTGTCGATGTCGCTGGGCACCGCCTCGCTGACCCCGCTGTCGGTGGCGCGCGGCTACAGCGTGTTCGCCAACGGCGGCTATCTGGTGGAGCCCTACTTCATCCGCAGCGTCAGCGACGCCAGCGGCACCGTGATCGCTTACGCGCATCCCCCGCTGGCCTGCGCCGCCTGTCCGGAACGGCTGGCCGGCGACGTCAGCAAGGCGGTGGTGGTCGACGGTTTCGACCTGAGCAGCGACGGCAGCGGCTCGCGCGCCGCGGCGACCGGCAAGGCCACGTTCGATCCGGGCTTCGTCGGCCCGCCGGCGCAGGCCCTGGCGCCGCAGACCATCGATCCGCGCAACGCCTTCCTGATCAGCGACATGATGCTGGACGTGGTCCGGCGCGGCACCGCGGTGCAGGCCAAGGCGCTCGGCCGCGCCGACGTCGGCGGCAAGACCGGCTCGACCAACGAACACCGCGACGCCTGGTTCTCCGGCTTCGGCGGCGACCTGGTGACCACCGTCTGGGTCGGCAAGGACGACTTCAAGAGCCTGGGCTACGGCGAATACGGCGGCCGCGCCGCGCTCCCGATCTGGATCGAATACATGCGCACGGCGCTGGACGGCGTACCGCTGAAGGTGATGACGCCGCCGGAAGGCATCGTCAAATCGCCGGACGGCGATTACTTCAAGCAGGAACAGTACGACCTGGAAATGCTGCAGGTGCC
>CAZRXZ010000082.1:0-5839 GCA_964604095.1 uncultured Arenimonas sp.
TGACGTTCTCGGGCGTGGATGTCGCGGTCGGCCAGACCGCCACCATCCATTACCTGATGCGCGTCAGCGCCGGCCTGCCGTCGGGCGAATACCCGAACCGGGTCCAGGCCTTCTTCGGCGGCGATGCCATCAGCAACGAAGCCTCGGTGTCGGTCGTCATCGAGGCCACCGCCGATCCGCTGTTCGAGCAGAGCCGGATCTGGGGCAAGGTGTGGGACGACCGCGACCGCGACGGCTGGCAAGATGCCGATGAACCCGGCATTCCCGGCGTGCGCCTGGCGACGGTGGAAGGCCTGGTTGCCGAAACCGATGCCAAGGGCCGTTACCATTTCGAAGGCCTGACCCTGTCCAATATGGCGCGTGGCCAGAACTTCCTGGTCAAGGTCGATGTCTCGACCCTGCCGGCGGGCAGCCGGTTCAGCACCGAGAATCCGTTGTTGCGCCGGATCACGCCGGCGATTCCGGTGCGCTTCGATTTCGGCGTGACGTTGCCGCCGCAAGCCGAACCGCAGCCGTTGCCGGCGCCGGTTCCGGCTTCGGCGCCGAGCGCGCCGGTGCGTCTGGGCTCGGTGTTCTTCGACACCGACAAGACCGTTATCCGCCCCGAACATCAGCCGATGCTGGCCGAAATCGCCGCCCGCATCGAACGCGGCGGAGACGGCACCGTGGTGCTGACCGGCTTCGCCGACAAGCGCGCCTCCGATGCCTACAACCTCGATCTGGCGCGCCGCCGCGCCCAGGCGGTGTATGCCGAAATCGCCAAACGCCTGAGTCCGGAGGCGAGAAGCCGGCTGCGGGTCGTGTCCGATCGGGACGCGGCCTCGGAAGGAGCGCAGCCATGAACAGGGAACGTATCGTGATCAACACCCGTAAGAAATGTCTGGATGCCGCCCTGCTGGGCATCCTCGGCGCGATGTCGGCGCAGTCCGCATTCGCGCAGTCCGCCGCGCCGGCGGGCTCCGTCGAGATCCGCACGGTCGGCGAAGCCGAGTCGCGCTCGGACGATCCGGCCGACCTGCAGCACAACCGGCGCGTCGATGTCGTGCAGTTGCCGTCGGTCCAGCCGGCGGCGCCGGCGGTCACCCGCATCGCACTGGCCGACGGCGGCCAGATCTGGGCGACCGAAGATCCGCAGCTGTCGCGGCCGGAGCTGTCGGCCAGCGCCAACGGCATCGCGGCCTTCAGTGATGGCCGGATCCGCCAGCCGGTCCGCTTCTATGTGCGCAGCAATTACGCCGCGTTCATGCAACGCATGGAAATCGCGCTGTATGGGCAGGACGATGCGGATTTCATCCGCCCGTTGGCGACCGTCGCGGTGCCGCTGGACAACCTGAGCACGGTGACCTGGGACGGCGCGCTGCCCGACGATCTCGGCCTGCGTACCGGCGACGAGCTGGTGTACGTGGTGCGCGCCTACGATGCGGCCGGCAATTTCGATGAAACCCATCCGCAGCGCATCCAGCTGGCGCGCCCCGACGACGTGGAGAAACAGAACCAGGGCCTGTTAAATTCCGCCGGTTCGCGCGAACTCGGATCGGACGCCGCGCAGATCCTCGACCGCCAGCTGCTCGAACGCAGTTTTGCCGGCAACGGCCTGCGCCGCCAGAACATCACGGTCTACGGTTCGCGCGTGCGCCTGCGCGGCGAAGGTCTGCCCGAGGGCGCGCAGCTGCGCATCAACGGCGAAAGCTACCCGGTCGACCTGCAGAACCGCTTCGCGGCCGAATACCTGCTGCCGGCCGGCACGCACCGGTTCGAGCTGCAGTTGACCGGAAAAGACGGCGCCGAGCGCACGCAGGTGCTGAACGTGCCGGTCACCGGCCGTTATTTCTTCCTGGTCGGCCTGGCCGACCTGACCCTGTCGGAGAACAGCTCGGGCGGCAGCGTGGTGCCGGCGGGCGTCGACGACGGTTACGACGGCTTCCTGAGCGAAGGCCGTCTGGCGTTCTACCTGAAGGGCAAGGTGCGCGGCAAATACCTGATCACCGCCCAGGCCGATACCGGCGAACAGGAACTGTCGCGCATGTTCAACGGCTTCCTGGAGTCCGATCCGCGCGACGTCTTCCGCCGCCTGGATCCGGACCAATACTATCCGGTGTACGGCGACGACTCGAACAGCTACCGCGACGTCGATTCGCAGGGCCGGCTGTACGTGCGGGTCGATTGGGACAAGAGCCAGGCGCTGTGGGGCAATTTCCATACCGGCCTCACCGGCACCGAGTACGGCCAATACAGCCGCAGCCTGTACGGCGCCGCCGTCGACTGGCGCAGCGCCGACAGCACCGCTTTCGGCGAGACCGCCAGCGAACTGCGCGCCTTCGGCGCCCAGGCCGAAAGCGCCGCCGGGCATACCGAGTTCCTCGGCACCGGCGGCAGCCTGTATTACCTGCGCCACACCGATCTGCTGCCCGGTTCCGCGAAGGCGGTGCTGGAAGTGCGCGACCTGAACACCGGCCGCGTCGAATCGCGCGTCGAGCTGGTGCAGGGCGCCGATTACGAGATCGACGCGCTGCAAGGGCGCCTGACCCTGTCGCGGCCGCTGGCGCAGATCGCCCAGGCCAATCTGCCCAGCATCATCCGCGACCGTCCGCTCGACGGGTTCGAGAACCGCCTGCTGGTGGATTACGAATACGTGCCGAACGGCTTCCGCAGCGAGGAATCCAGCGTCGGCCTGCGCGGCAAGCACTGGTTCGGCGACCATGTCGCCGTCGGCGGCACCTATGTGGACGAAAGCCGCGCCGGTGACGACTACCGTCTGGGCGGGTTCGATGTGACCCTGCAGGCCGCCCGCGGTACTTATCTGAAATTCGAGCACGCGCAATCGGAATCGACCGGCGCGCCGGTATTCTATTCGGACAACGGCGGCCTGTCGTTCAGCCGTCTGGATCCGGTCGGCGCCGGCCGTCGCGAAGGCGACGCCGACAGCGTGGAGGCGCGGGTCAATTTCAAGGAAATGGGCCTGAGCCGTGCGGACTGGAGTGCCGGCGCTTGGCGCCGGAACGTCGATGACGGCTTCTCGGTCTCGCGTCTGGACGCCGGACTGGCCAGGGAGGAAACCGGTGCGGAATTCGCCGGCGACCTCAACGCCCAGTGGCGCCTGGCCGGCCGGTACAGCGACGCCCGCCGCGGCGCCAACCGCGTCGAGCAATCGCAGCTGCAGGCGCGTTGGCGCCCGCATGCCGAAATCGAACTCACCGGCGAGCTCCGCCGCGCGACCGATACGGTGTCGTCCGCTTCGGCCACCGGCACCTTGGCGGCCCTGCGTTACGGCCAGCGGATCAATCCGCAGCTGGAGCTGTACGGCATCGCTCAGGTCACCCTGGACGACGACGGCGGCGACTATGCCGGCAACGACGCCTTCACCGCCGGCGCCAAATACCAGTTCGCCGACCTGTCGAGCGTGGGCGCGGAATACACCAGCGGCGAGCGCGGCGACGCCGCCCGCGTCAACGCCGAATACCGGGTCAGCGCCGAGCGTTCGCTCTACGGCAGCTACACGCATGCCGCGGCCGGCGCCGTCAACGACGTGCTGTACAACCGCAGCACGCCGACCGGCTTCACCTTCGGCCAGCGTTGGCGGGTGTCCAGCCAGCTCAACCTGTTCAACGAAAGCCAGTTCCTGAAGTCGGGCGAGGAAAGCGGCATCGCGCATGCGTTCGGACTCGATTTCTATCCCGGCGTCGGCTGGACCAGCGGCTTCACCCTGCAGCACGGCGAGCTCGAAGGCGCCGCCGGCTTGGTCACCCGCAATGCCTATGGCGTGCACGGCGGCCGCACCGACCAGGACATGAGCTGGAACAGCCGCCTGGAATACCGCCGCGACAGCGGCGCCGAGCAGCGCCGCCAGTGGGTCGGCACCAATCGCCTGCTGTACCGGGTGAACGAGGACCTGCGCATCGCCCTGCGTCTGAACTTCGGCGACACCGAAGACCGGCTCGATGCCGTCGACGATGCCCGTTTCGTCGAGGCCCATGTCGGCTTCGCCTACCGTCCGGCCACCGACGACCGTTTCAACCTGCTCGGCCGCTACACCTATCTGTACGACCTGAGCAGCTTCGGCCAGGACGGGCTGTCGGAATTCGACCAACGTTCGCACGTGTTCGCGCTGGAAGGCATCTACCGCCTCAATGCCGGTTGGGAAGTGGCCGCCAAGCTGGCGCACCGCCGCGGCGAGGCGCGCATGGCCCGCAACGACGGCCCGTGGTTCGACAGCCGCGCCGATCTGTGGGCCGTGCAGGGCCGCTACGAAACGGTGTACGCCTGGGACGCCTTGGTCGAATACCGCCAGCTGCGCACCGGCGGCGACGGCGGCACGCGCGAAGGCTGGTTGCTCGGCGTCGACCGCCATCTGAACGACAACCTGCGCCTCGGCCTCGGCTACAACTTCACCGATTTCAGCGATGACCTGACCCGACTGGACTTCAACCAGGAAGGTTGGTTCCTGAACGTGGTGGGCACGTACTGATCGGCATTGCCGTCCGGCGCCTTCGGGCGCCGGCGGCAGCCAGCCCGCGATCCGCGCTGTGTTACGCTGGAACGATATCCATCACCCGGTATCGTCCCATGCAAGAATCCTTCAGCTTCCGCCACGCCACGGTTCTGGCCGCCGCCATCGCCTGTGCCGTCTCCGCCGCGCCCGTGCGCGCCGCCGGCGCCGAGGCGCAAAACCGCGAGGCCACCGCGCTGCTGGCGCAGCTGGTCGCCGTGCCGACCGTCGCCGGCCGCGGCCAGGTGCCGGCGCTGGCCGATGTCCTGGCCAAGCGCCTGATCGCCGGCGGATTCGCCGCCGAGGACGTGCAGGTGGTGCCGATGGGCGAGACCGCCTACCTGACCGCGCGTTACCGCGGCACCGGCGCCAAGCGCCCGATGCTGATCTCCAACCATATGGACGTGGTGGAAGCGCGGCGCGAGGACTGGAAGCGCGACCCGTTCGTGCTGGCCACGGCCGACGGCTACCATTTCGGCCGCGGCATCTCCGACAACAAGTTCGACATCGCCATGGTGGTGCAGACCCTGCTGCGCCTGAAGCGGGAAGGCTTCACGCCCTCGCGCGACATCATCCTGGTGTTCTCCGGCGACGAGGAAACGGCGATGAAGACCACCGCCGCCCTGGCCGAGCTGTACCCGGACGCCGAATTCCTGATCAACGGCGACGGCGGCGGCGGCACCTTGGATTCCGGCCACAAGCCGCTGACCTACAGCCTGCAGACCGCCGAGAAAAGCTACGCCAGCTACACGCTGACGGTGACCAACGCCGGCGGCCACAGCTCGCGGCCGCGGCCGGACAACGCCATCTACCAGCTGGCCGACGCGCTGAAGCGCGTGCAGGGCCACGCCTTCCCGGTGATGCACACCGAGACCACGCGCGGATTCTTCGAGTTCACCGGCAAGCAGCGCGGCGACGCCCTCGGCGCGGCCATGCGTCGCTTCGCCGCCGATCCGGCGGACGCCGCCGCGGTCGCCGAAATCTCCTCGGACCCGGGCTACAACGCCAACCTGCGCACCACCTGCGTGGCCACCCTGCTGCAGGGCGGACATGCCGAGAACGCGCTGCCGCAGAAGGCGGTGGCCACGGTCAATTGCCGCATCTTCCCGGGCGTGTCGGTCGAATCGGTGCGCGCCACGCTGGCCGAGGTCGTCGCCGATCCGGCGGTGACGGTGGCGGTGGTCGATGCGCCGTTCTCCAGCGACGCCTCGCCGCTGCGCGAGGACGTGCAGCGCGCGGTGCGCAAGGCGGTCGACGCCAACTTCCCGGGCCTGGCGGTGGTGCCGGAGATGTCCAATGGCGCGACCGACAGCCAGTATTTCCGCGCCGCCGGCATTCCCAGCTACGGCGCCT
>CAZRXZ010000083.1:0-421 GCA_964604095.1 uncultured Arenimonas sp.
TCTGCGCCAACGGCAGGCTTCCTTCGAAGCGGCGCTGGTTCGCCACCATGCGCCATACATCCAATTGCGGGGGCAAGGTGGCAGACATAAGCGCTAAATACTAATGGATTCATCGACCTGAGTCAATCCATCCACGCATCCGCGCCTGAACGGCCGCAAACCCGCAACCGCCGGCCGAAAGACCGTCGGTGCGCGCCCGGACGAATCCACAAGCCACTGTTATAAAAGACATTATTCGGAGTCGCCCGGATTCGCCATACGGTGCGCCGGGCGTATTAGAATGGACTTCTTTGCCCGGATTCCGTCATGCCCCACGCCACGCCACAATCCGCCGAAACCGGCCAAACCCCGCTGCAACAGGCGCTGGCCGCCTGTAACCGGCAGGTCTTGGGCAATCCGCAGGCGGTGAAATCCGCGTTCA
>CAZRXZ010000083.1:431-5839 GCA_964604095.1 uncultured Arenimonas sp.
GAAGACCTGCCGGGCATGGGCAAGACCACGCTGGCACGGACCCTGGCCAAAACGCTCGGGCTGGACTTCAAGCGCGTGCAATTCACCGCCGACCTGCTGCCGTCGGACATCCTCGGCGTCTCGGTGTACGACCCCGACCGCCGCCGCTTCGAATTCCATCCGGGCCCGGCGTTCACCGCGGTGCTGTTGGCCGATGAGATCAACCGCGCCCCGCCGCGTACGCAAAGCGCCCTGCTGGAAGCCATGGCCGAACAGCAGGTCAGCATCGACGGCCACACGCACGCCCTGCCCGAACCGTTCTTCGTGATCGCCACACAGAACCCCGCCGACCTGTCCGGCACCTTTCCGCTGCCGGACTCGCAGCTCGACCGCTTCACCCTGCGCATCGGCATGGGTTACATCCCGGCCGAGCAGGAGCGCGCCCTGCTGCGCGGCGGCGGCGCGCCCCAGTCGCCGCTGACGCCGGCGTTCCCCGACCCGGAAACCCTGCGCACCTTGCGCGCGCAGGTGCAGGCCATGCCCTGCACCGACGCCCTGATCGATTACGTGCATGCCCTGGTCGCGCGCTCGCGCCGGTTTCCGGGCATCCGCGTCGGCCTGTCGCCGCGCGCCGGGATTTCGCTGCTGTCGGCGGCCAAGGCCAACGCCTTCCTGGACGGCCGCGGCTTCGTGACGCCGAACGACGTGCAGGCGGTGTTCCTCGACGCCGTGGCGCATCGCATCCATCCCGACATCGAGGGCCGCAACCGGGAGTTGGCCGCGGCCCTGCTCGAAAGCGTCGCCATCGCCTGACATGAGGGCGCTGGCCGCCTGGCGCGGATATTTCGGCGAACGCTGGCAGCGCATGCCTTGGCTGCGCGCCGGCGCGCGCGACGCGCAGCCGTTCAGTGTCGGCAACCGGCGCATCTACGTGTTGCCCACCGGCTTCGGCCTGTTCGTCGGCACGGCGCTGGCGGTGTTGAACCTGGGCAGCCTGAACTACAACAACAACGCCGCCCTGCTGCTCGGCTTCCTGGTCATCAGCCTGTGCACCAACGCCTTGATCGCCGGCCACCTGGCCCTGCTCGGCCTGCGCCTGTCGACCGACGCGCCGGCGCCGGTGTTCGCCGGCCAAGCCCTGCAACTGCCGGTGGTGCTCGAAACCGACAAGCCGGACGGGCGGCGCCTGCTGCTCGAATGCGGAACGGACCGCCGCGAGCTGGCGCTCGCAACCGCGGAAACCCGCGCAACCCTGCCGATCGCCACCGCGCGCCGCGGCTGGCGGGACATCCAGCGCCTCAGCGTCTCGACCCGGCATCCGCTCGGCCTGGCACGCGCCTGGTGCCACCTCAACCTGCACGCGCGCGCCCTGGTCTATCCCGCGCCGTCCGGAAAGCCGCTGTCCGCACTGCCCCCGGCGGCAGACGGCGAGCGCGGCCGCAGCCACCGCGACCGCAGCGAACAGCCGCACCACCTGCGCGAATACCGCCCGGGCGACGCGCGCAAGCAGATCGCCTGGAAGGCCAGCGCGCGCGCCGGCAACCTGCAGGTGCGCGAATACGAGCGCGCCAGCGCCGATGAACTGGCGCTGGACTGGCGCAGCCTGCCGCATTTGGCGCATGAGGCGCGCATCTCGCAGTTGACGCTTTGGGTGCTGGAGGCCGAACGCCGCCAGCGACGCTATGCCCTGCTGCTGCCCGGCAACCGGATCGGTCCGGATTCCGGCGCCGAACACCGCCACCGGTGCCTGAAGGCCCTGGCCCTGATGCCGCATGGATAAGCCGGACACCGCCTTGCGTCGGCTGACTGCGGCGACCGCCGCCTTGGCGGCCCTGCCCCTGTTGCCGCATCTGCCGCCGCTACTGGCCGGACTGGTGCTGTTGCTGTGCTTGGCCGGCTACCTGTTGCCGAAACCGCACCGCCTGCTGGTGTTGGCGGCCCTGCTGGTCTCGCTGGCGATGCTGATGCTGGCCTTTCACGGCCGCTTCGGGCGCGACACCGCGGCCGGCATGCTGGCGCTGATGCTGGCGCTGAAATGCCTGGAAACCGGTAGCCTGCGCGATTTGCGGGCCTTGCTCGGCTTCGCGCTGTTCCTGCCGTTCGCGGCCTTGCTCGACAACCAAGGGCCGCTGACCCTGACACTGGCCCTGATCGGCATGCTGGCCTGGCTGTTCGCGCTGCAGAGCACCAGCACCGGCGCGCTGGAATGGCCGCACGGCCGCTGGCGGCAGGTGGCCTCGGGCATGGGCCGACAGCTGTTGATGGCGCTGCCGCTGGCGGCGGCGCTGTTCTGGCTGTTTCCGCGCATCGCCACGCCGCTGTGGGGGCTGCCCGGCCTGTCCGATACCGGCGCCGGCCTGGGCGACAGCATGCGCCCCGGACAATGGCTCGATACCCTGGCCGACGACCGCATCGCATTCCGGGTCAGCTTCGACGGCCCGGCCCCGCCGCCCGCGCAACGCTATTGGCGCGGGCCGGTATTGTGGGACTTCGACGGCCTGGAGTGGCGTCGCACCCGGCAGGACAGCACGCCGGCGGTCCAGGCCCCGAGCGATGCCGATACGCGCGCCGGCATCGGCTATTCGGTCAGCCTGGAACCGACCGAAAAACGCTACCTGCCGGTGCTCGACTGGCCCAGCACCGCGCCGGCCGGCTATTACCTGAGCGCCGACGGCGGCGCCTACGGCGATAAGCCGGTGCAACGCCTGACCCAATACCGCGCGCGGGCGCTGCCGTCGCCTCCGGCCGACACGCTGGCCCCGGCCGCACGCCTGCGCGCACTGGCCTATCCGCGCGCGTTCAACCCGCGCACCCAGGCACTGGCCCGGCAATGGCGGGCGGAAGCGGCCGACGAGCGCGCCTACATCGCGCGCGTACTGCAGTGGATCCAACGCGATTTCGCCTACACCTTGGACACGCCCGAACCCGGCATCCATGGCGTCGACGACTTCCTGTTCGGGTACCGGCGCGGATTCTGCCAGCACTTCAGCTCCTCGTTCGCGCTGATGATGCGCGCCGCCGGCATCCCGTCGCGCGTGGTCACCGGCTACGCCGGCGGCTACCGCAACCCCTATGGCGGCTACTGGCTGCTGTACCGCCGCGACGCGCACGCCTGGAACGAAGTCTGGCTGGAGGGCGAAGGCTGGGTCCGCGTCGACCCGACCGCCGCGGTGGCGCCGGAGAACATCCTCGACACCCTCGGCACCGGCACCGGCGACGGACAGGACGCTGCCGGCGGCGGCGCGCTGTCGCCGCTGCTGGACATCGGCGACTTGCTGCGCACGCGCTGGAACGACTGGATGCTCGGCTTCAATGCCGCGCGCCAGACACAGCTGTTCCGGAACATCGGTCTGGCCGAAGCGCAACGCTGGCAGATGCTGCTGGTGCTGATGGCGCTGGCCGCGCTGCTGTCGTATGCCGTGTTCCTGCTGGCCCGCCGCATGCCGGAACCGGTCGACCCGCTGGAAAAAGCCTGGCGCCGCCTGCTGACGACGCTGGCGCGGGCCGGGCTCGGCAAACACCGGCACGAGACCGCGCCGGATTACGCCGCACGCCTGGCCGGACGGGCTGCGTGGTCGCCGGCGCTGACGGATGCCGCGCGCCGTTACACCGCGCTACGGTACGGCCAAACGCCCGTCGACCCGCGCGACGTCCGGGCGCTGGCCGACGACCTGCGCGCGCTGGCGCGCCGCATCCGGCGCGCACGCTGAAGAGGCCGCACAACTCTCCACGCTTAGCGGCTATAGTGGTCCACTACGTCCAGGAGTCCTGCCATGCGCCGCATCGCCTATCTCACCGCCATCGCCCTGCTCGGCCCGCACACGGCCGCGGCCGCCACCGTGGCGGAAGCGCCGCTGGTGTCGATTCCGGTGCAGGACGCGTTTTTCGAAGCCCTGCGCGCGCACTGCGGCAAGGCCTTCGAAGGCAAGGTCTCGGTCGATAACCCGGCCTCGCCGGGCTTCGAAGGCCGCTTGCTGATGCATGTGCGCACATGCAGCGACCGCCAGCTGCAGATCCCGTTCCATGTCGGCGACGACCGCTCGCGCACCTGGATCCTGAGCAAGACCGGTTCCGGCCTGCAGCTCAAGCACGACCACCGCCACGCCGACGGCAGCAGCGACGCCTCGACCATGTACGGCGGCCACACCGTGGACGCCGGCTGGGCCACGGCGCAGTCGTTCCCGGCCGATGCCTATTCGAAAGAACTGTTCACCGCCGCCGGCAACCCGCAGTCGAACGGCAACACCTGGCAGATGTACGTCTACCCGACGAAATTCACCTACCGCCTGGTGCGCGAGGGCCGCGAATTCCGCGTCGATTTCGACCTGAGCAAACCGGTGCCGGCGCCGCCGGCACCCTGGGGTTACGCCGACTGACTCAGGCGAAGCCGCCGGTCAGCGGCGCGCCGGCCAGCAGGTGCAGGTGGATGTGGAACACCGTCTGCCCGCCGTCGCGGTTGCAGTTCATCACCACCCGGTAGCCGTCCTCGGCGAAACCTTCGCGCCGGGCGTAATCGCGCGCCGCCAGCAGCAGGCGGCCGACCAGCGCGGCCTCGGCATCGGGCACGTCGTTGAGCGTGGCGAAGCCGCGCTTGGGCACGAACAGCACATGCACCGGCGCCTGCGGCGCGATGTCGCGGAAGGCGATGAGTTCGTCGTTCTCGAACACGATGTCGGCCGGGATTTCGCGGCGGATGATGCGGTCGAAGATGCTGTCGGTCACGGGAGCCTCCTTAGGGCATGTCGGTGCGCGAACCGAAGGCGTGCGCCAGCGTGCCGCGGTCCACGTATTCCAGTTCGCCGCCGATCGGCACGCCGTGCGCCAGGCGCGACGGCTTGACCTCGAACTGGCGGGCCAATTGGGCGAGGTAATGCGCGGTGGCCTCGCCCTCCACGGTCGGGTTGGTGGCGATGATCATCTCGCGCACCTCGCCTTCGGCCAGGCGCCGGGCCAGACGGTCCAGGCCCAGTTCGCGCGGGCCGATGCCATCCAGCGGCGACAAGCGTCCCTGCAGGATGAAATACAGGCCGCGGTAGCCGGTGGCCTGTTCGATCACCAGGCGGTCGGCCGGGGTTTCCACCACGCACAACAAGGCGCCGTCGCGGGCGCTACTGGCGCAGATCGGGCAACGCTCCTGCTCGGTGAAATCGCGGCACAAAGCGCAATGCCCGATGCGCTGCAGGCCTTCCTGCAGGGCCGTGGCCAGGCGCAGGCCGCCCTCGCGGTTGCGCTCGAGCAGGTGATAGGCCATCCGTTGCGCGCTCTTCTGGCCCACGCCGGGCAAGCAGCGCAGGGATTCCATCAGTTGCGTCAACAGATCGCTCTGGCTCAAAACGGCAGTTTCATGCCCGGCGGCAGCGGCATGCCGGCGGTCACCGCGGCCATGCGCCGGTTGCTTTCCTCGTTGGCCTTGGCCACGGCGTCGTTCA
>CAZRXZ010000084.1:0-5829 GCA_964604095.1 uncultured Arenimonas sp.
GAGGGCAAGAAGGGCCAGCCGCGCTTCAAGCCGCCGTTCCCGGCCAACTTCGGCCTGTTCGGCAAGCCGACCACCATCAACAACACCGAGACCTACGCCTCGGTGCCGGCGATCATGCGCAACGGCGCCGAGTGGTTCCTGGGCCTGGGCAAGCCGAACAACGGCGGCCCGAAGATCTTCTCGGTGTCCGGCCACGTCAACAATCCGGGCAACTTCGAGATCCGCCTCGGCACCCCGTTCAGCGAGCTGCTGGCGCTGGCCGGCGGCGTGCGCGCCGGCCGCAAGCTCAAGGCCGTGATCCCGGGCGGCTCCTCGATGCCGGTGCTGCCGGCCGAGACCATGCTGGCCTGCACCATGGATTACGACTCGATCCAGAAGGCCGGCTCCGGCCTGGGCTCGGGCGCGGTCATCGTGATGGACGACAGCACCTGCATGGTACGCGCCTGCCACCGCATCTCGCGCTTCTACTACAAGGAAAGCTGCGGCCAGTGCACCCCGTGCCGCGAAGGCACCGGCTGGATGTACCGCGTGCTGTCGCGCATGGTCGCGCACGAAGCGACGATGGAAGACCTCGACATGCTGAAGGCCGCCGCCGGCCAGATCGAAGGCCACACCATCTGCGCCTTCGGCGAGGCCGCCGCCTGGCCGGTGCAGGGCTTCCTGCGCCACTTCTGGCACGAATTCGAATACGCCATCCGGAACAAGCGGTTCTGGGTGGACGCGCAACTGGAGAACGCGGCATGAGCGCCACCGCCGACAAACCGCAAGCCGCCGACCTGGTGAACCTGGAGATCAACGGCCAGGCCGTGCAGGTCGCCAAAGGCTCGATGATCATCCAGGCCTCGGACGCCGCCGGCATCCCGATCCCGCGCTTCTGCTACCACGAGAAGCTGCCGATCGCGGCCAACTGCCGCATGTGCCTGGTCGACGTCGAGAAGACCCCGAAACCGATGCCGGCCTGCGCCACGCCGGTGATGGAAGGCATGAAGGTCTACACCCAGAGCAAGCGCGCGCTCGACGCGCAGCGCAACGTGATGGAGTTCCTGCTGGTCAACCACCCGCTGGACTGCCCGATCTGCGACCAGGGCGGCGAATGCGAGCTGCAGGACGTATCGATGGGCTACGGCCGTTCGGTCAGCCGCTACGTCGACCGCAAGCGCGTGGTGCCGGACGAGGACATGGGGCCGCTGGTGGCCACCGACATGACCCGCTGCATCCAGTGCACCCGCTGCGTGCGCTTCTCGGCCGAGATCGCCGGCACCTACGAGCTGGGCGGCATCTACCGCGGCGAGAACCTGCAGATCGGCACCTTCGACGGCAAGCCGTTGATGAGCGAGATCTCCGGCAACGTCATCGACGTCTGCCCGGTCGGCGCGCTGACCAACAAGGTGTTCCGCTACAAGGCGCGCGCCTGGGAGCTGGTGGCCAAGGAGTCCGTGGCCTACCACGACGCGCTGGGCTCCAACCTGTTCCTGCACACCCGCCGCGGCGAAGTGCTGCGCGCGGTGCCGCGCGACAACGAGGCGGTCAACGAATGCTGGCTGTCGGACCGCGACCGTTATTCGCATGAAGGCCTGTACGGCGAAGACCGCCTGAGCAAGCCGATGGTCAAGGAAAACGGCATCTGGCGCGAAGCCGCCTGGGACGAAGCCCTGGCCGCCGCCGCCGACGCGCTGCAGTCGGTGCCCGCCGAACAGGCCGGCATCCTGGCGCATCCGGCCGCCAGCAACGAAGAGGGCGCCATGCTGGCCCTGCTGGCCAAAGGCCTGGGCATCGGCAACCTCGACCACCGCATCAAGCAGCGCGATTTCGCCGACGCCGCCGTGGCCGAAGCCTTCGGTCTGCCGGTCGCCGACATCGCCAAGGCCAAGCGCATCGTGCTGGTCGGCTGCAACGTTCGCCACGAAATGCCGCTGCTGCACCAGCGCATCCACCAGGCCGTCAAGCGCGGCGCGCAGGTGCATGTGGTCAACCCGGTCGATTTCGACTTCACCTTCACCCCGGCCAGCAAGGCCATCGTGCCGCCGTCCAAGCTGGCCGAGGCGCTGACCGCGCTGGGCGCCGGCCTCGATGCCGACGGCGCGACCGTGCTGGTCCTGGGCGAGATCGCCGAGAACCAGGCCGACGCCTCGCACATCCGCGCCGCCGCCAAGGCGCTGCAGGCCGCCGGCAAGGCCGTGCTCTGCCGTCTGCCGCAGGGCGCCAACGCCATCGGCCTGGCGCGCCAAGGCGTGCTGCCGGGCGGGCAGGGCAAAGACGCCTTCGCCATGCTCGACGGTTCGCTGAAGGCGCTGCTGCTGTTCGGCATCGAGCCGCAGTTCGACTTCGCCGACAACGCCCGCGCCGCCAAGGCCCTGCTGGGCGCCAAGGCCGTGGTCTGCACCGCCTTCACCAGCGAAGCGCTGTGCGAACTGGCCGACGTGCTGCTGCCGATCGCCGCGCTGCCGGAAATCCAGGCCACGCTCACCAACGTCAACGGCATCGAGCAGCGGTCCGAAGCCGCCGGCAAGGCGCCGGGTTCGGCGCAGAGCGGTTGGCGCGTGCTGCGCGCGCTGTACGAGCACTGCGCGCTGCCGGCGCTGGCGTTCACCGATATCGACGGCCTGCGCGCCGCCGCGGCGCCGAACGCCGCGGTGTCGGGCAGCGGCCTGTCGTCGCCGGCCGCCCGCGGCGAGGGCTTCGAGCGCGTCGCCACCAGCCCGATCTACCGCATCGACGCGGTGACCCGCCGCGCGCCCGCGCTGCAGGCGCATCCGCTGAACACCGACGCGCGCATCGTGATGCATCCCGAGGACGCCGCCAAGGCCGGTCTGGCCGAAGGCCAGATGGCCCGCGTCGGCGACGGCACCGGCACCGCCGTGCTGCCGGTCGCGCTGTCGTCCGCGCTCGCGCCGTCCTGCGTCTGGATCGAAACGAACCATCCCGCCACCGCGCCGTTGTCGCAGACCGCCGCGCTGGCCATCGTGAGGGCCGCCCCGTGATCGATCTCATCCGTGAATCCCTGCTGCAGTTCGGCCTGGCCGGCGACCTGGCCTGGATGCTGCTCAAGATCCTGGTGATCATGCTGCCGCTGATCGTCGCCGTGGCGTTCTACACCCTGTTCGAACGCAAGGTCATCGGCTGGATGCACGTCCGCCAGGGGCCGCAGTACGTCGGCGGCGTGTTCGGCATCGGCGTCATCCAGGCCTTCGCCGACGTGTTCAAGATGCTGTTCAAGGAACTGATCACGCCCGACAAGGCCAGCCCGCTGCTGTACCGCCTGGCGCCGTTGCTGGCGCTGGCACCGGCCTTCGCGGCCTGGGCGTTGGTGCCGTTCGGCGAGAACGACACCGGCCCGCTGGTGCTGGCCGACATCAACGCCGGCATCCTGATGCTGCTGGCGCTGACCTCGATGGGCGTATACGGCATCATCATCGGCGGCTGGGCCTCGAACTCCAAGTACGCGGTGATGGGCGCCCTGCGCGCCGCCTCGCAGGTGATCAGCTACGAAATCGCCATGGGCTTCGCCCTGGTCGGCGTGCTGGTGGCCGCCGGCAGCATGAACCTGACCGAGATCGTCAACGCCCAGGCCGGCGACGCCGGTTTCCTGGAGTGGTTCTTCGTGCCGTTGTTCCCGCTGTTCGTGGTGTACTTCATCTCCGGCACCGCCGAGACCAACCGCGCCCCGTTCGACGTCGCCGAAGGCGAGTCCGAGATCGTGGCCGGCTTCCACGTCGAGTACTCCGGTTCGGCCTTCGCCATCTTCTTCCTGGCCGAATACGCCAACATGATCCTGGTCAGCTTCCTGACCTCGCTGCTGTTCCTGGGCGGCTGGCTGTCGCCGCTGCAGGGCTGGATCGCGCCGGATTCCGCGCTCGGCTTCCTGGCCGTCGGCGGCACCTGGTGGCTGTTCGCCAAGGCGCTGTTCTTCGCGTTCTGCTTCGTCTGGTTCCGCGCCAGCTTCCCGCGCTACCGCTACGACCAGATCATGCGTCTGGGCTGGAAGGTGTTCATCCCGATCACCATCGCCTGGATCTTCTTCACCGCGGTGGCGGCCTACAACAACTGGTTCGTCCTGGGAGCATGAGGCCGATATGATCCGACTGTTCAATTACCTGAAAAGCCTGATGCTGGTGGAGTTCCTGCAGGGACTCTGGCTGACGCTGACCTACATGTTCAAGCCGAAGTACAACGTCAACTACCCGTTCGAGAAGCTGCCGCAGTCGAACCGCTTCCGCGGCCTGCACGCGCTGCGCCGCTACCCGAACGGCGAAGAGCGCTGCATCGCCTGCAAGCTGTGCGAAGCGGTGTGCCCGGCGCTGGCGATCACCATCGACTCGGCCCCGCGCGAGGACGGCCAACGCCGCACCACGCGCTATGACATCGACCTGTTCAAGTGCATCTTCTGCGGCTTCTGCGAGGAGAGCTGCCCGGTCGATTCGATCGTGGAGACCCACATCCACGAATACCATTTCGAGAACCGCGGCGAGAACGTGGTCACCAAGCCGCAGCTGCTGGCCATCGGCGACCGTTTCGAAGCCGAGATCGCCGAGCGCCGCCAGGCCGACGCGGCCTACCGATAAGGAGAGGGCGAGTGAGCTTTGATTTGATCGCGTTTTACCTGTTCGCCGCGGTGGCCCTGTCCTCGGCCGCCGCCGTGATCAGCTTCAAGAACCCGGTGCACTCGGTGCTGAGCCTGGTGCTGACCTTCTTCTCGACCGCCTGCCTGTGGCTGCTGCTGCAGGCCGAGTTCCTCGGCATCGTGCTGGTGCTGGTGTACATCGGCGCGGTGATGATCCTGTTCCTGTTCGTGGTGATGATGCTGGACGTGCATTCGGTGCCCAAGCGCGAAGGCTTCATCAAGCACTTCCCGGTCGCCATCGCGGTGGCCGCGGTGATGCTGGTCGAGATCCTGGTGCTGGTCGGCGTCGGCAATGCCGATTCCGCCCTCGCTTCCGCCGCCGGCGCCGCCGCCTACGAGGCGCAGATGGCCGCCTACGACAGCAACCTGCACTGGATCGCCAGCACGCTGTTCAGCCGTTACATGCTGCCGTTCGAGGTCGCCGCGGTCATCCTGACCGTGGCCATCGTGGTGGCGGTGCTGCTGACCCTGCGCCGCCGCGAAGGCACCAAGCACCAGGATCCCGCGCAGCAGGTGCTGGTGCGCAAGGCCGACCGCGTCCGCCTGGTCAAGATGGCGGCCGCCAGCAAAGCCGCAGACGAAACCCCGGAGGCCAAATGATCACGCTCGAGCACTACCTGACCTTCGGCGCCATCCTGTTCGCGCTGAGCATCGCCGGCATCATCATCAACCGCAAGAACGTGATCCTGCTGCTGATGTGCATCGAGCTGATGCTGCTGTCGGTGAACGTCAATTTCGTGGCCTTCTCGCGCTTCCTCGGCAACGTCGACGGCCAGGTCTTCGTGTTCTTCATCCTGACCGTGGCCGCCGCCGAGGCCGCCATCGGCCTGGCCATCCTGGTCACCCTGTTCCGCAGCCGGCGCACCATCAACGTGGCCGAGCTGGACTCCCTGAAAGGCTGATGCGATGCTGACCGAAACCACCCAATTGTCCCTGCCGATCCTGCTCACCATCGCGCTCGCGCCCTTGCTGGGCGCCGTCCTGGCCGGCCTGTTCGGCCGCCAGATCGGCCGCGCCGGCGCGCATACCGCCACCATCGCATTGGTGCTGCTGAGCTGCGCGCTGTCGTTCTACGTGCTCGGCCAGTTCATCTACGAAGGCGCGTTGCCGTTCAACCAGAACGTGTACACCTTCTTCGAGTCCGGCCGCTTCTCGGCGCACGTCGGCTTCATGGTCGACCGCCTGACCGCGATGATGATGGTGGTGGT
>CAZRXZ010000085.1:0-5736 GCA_964604095.1 uncultured Arenimonas sp.
GCCTTGGCGTCCTGCAGCTTGCCGTCGGCGTTCCACATGCCGCCGCTGTCGCGGATCATGGCCGGCATCGAGGCGTCGACGATGACGTCGCTCGGCACGTGCAGGTTGGTGATGCCTTTGTCGGAGTTGACCATGGCCAGCGCCGGCCGTTCGGCATACAGGGCGGCGATGTCGGCTTCAATGGCTTCGCGCACACCGGCGTCCAAGGTCGGCAGACGGGCGTACAGATCGCCGATGCCGTTGTTGGCGTCGAACCCGGCGGCCTCCAGCGCGGCCGCGTGCTTGTCCAGCACCGGCGCGTAGAAGCGCTTGACCGCGATGCCGAACATGATCGGGTCGGAGACCTTCATCATGGTCGCCTTCAGGTGCAGCGAGAACAGCACGCCGCGCGCCTTGGCATCCATGATCTGCGCGTCGATGAACGCCGACAGGGCGGCGGCGCCCATCACCGCGGCATCGACCACTTCGCCGGCACCGACCTTGACCGCCGGCTTGAGCACGCTCACCGCGCCGTCAGCGCCGGCGAATTCGATGCGCAGGCTGCCGGCCTGGGAAATCACCGCCGACTGTTCGCTGCCGTAGAAGTCGCCGGCGTCCATGTGCGCCACGTGCGATTTCGATTCGGCCGTCCACTTGCCCATGCGATGCGGATGCTTGCGGGCGTAGGCTTTCACCGAGGCCGGTGCGCGGCGGTCGGAGTTGCCTTCGCGCAGCACCGGATTGACCGCGCTACCCATGGCCCGGCCGTAACGCGCTTTGATTTCCTTTTCGGCCTCGTCGCGCGGATCTTCCGGATAATCCGGCAAGGCGTAGCCCTGGGCCTGCAGCTCGGCGATGGCGGCCTTCAGCTGCGGCACCGAGGCGCTGATGTTCGGCAGCTTGATGATGTTGGCTTCCGGCGTGGTGGCCAGCTGGCCGAGCTCGGCCAGGTCGTCGGCCACGGTCTGCTCGCGGCGCAGGCGCTCGGGGAATTGGGCCAGGATGCGGCCGGCCAGCGAGATGTCGCGGGTTTCCACGCGGATGCCGGCGGTGGCGGTGAAGGCCTCGACGATCGGCAGGAAGGACTGCGTCGCCAGGAACGGGGCTTCATCGGTCAGGGTGTACAGGATTTTCGGGGTATCGGACATGGAACGCTCGTCTCGGGTGTTCGGAAGAGGCCTTATTGTCGGTGATTTGGGGGTTCGGGGGCAAACGCGGGCATTGCGGCCCCATAGCACGGCTAGAACTGGTTTTCGCAGGGATCACCGTCGCCATCACCGTCCATTTGGGTGTTTGGGCAGTGTTGTACGAAGAATAGGGCCTCTTCATATGAACGCATCTGCGAGCAATGAATCCGGCCGTCACAGGTGAACTCCGGTGAGCGAGTGGCTTCTTGTGACGCTACCGCAGATCTTGAGCCTATATCAACCAGGGACGAAGCCCTATTTTGATAGGCGTTCTTGACGACCAACCCGGCCATCACCAAAACGAACGCCCCGAGAATACGCACCGGCCACGGACTGGCGGCGGCTGCAGTCCGTGGCTTGTGGCCGGAACGTTTCGGCCGGGAACGTCCGGGGCGTTCGATGGCCACCGCCTGCTGCTTGCCATCCAGATTGGCGATTTCAAACGACAGGACTTCGCCGATGCGCGGTCTGATGCCGTCTTTGGGAAACGCGGAAATGTGGACGAAAATCTCGTCACCGGCCTGATTGGGCAGGATGAATCCGAATCCACGCTCATCGTTCCATTTGGTCAGCGTACCTGCACTTCGCATACGAATTCCTTTTCCGGCATCAGCTGACTTTACTTTCAGCGGCCATCCGGTGCAACAACGTGCATCCGGCTACGGCACCGGCTTATTTGCCGATGCAGAAACTGCCGAAGATGCGCCCCAGCAGGGCGTCGGCGTCCATCGCCCCGGTGATCGAGCCGACGGCGTCGTGCGCCAGGCGCAGTTCCTCGGCGGCCAACTCGGCCTGGGCCTGATTGCACAAGCCGATGGCCTGCTGCAGATGCGCGGCGGCCAGATCCAGCGCCTCCAAATGGCGCGTGCGGGCGCTGAACGCGCCGGCACCGGCTTCGCCCGAACCGGCGGCGCGCGCCAGTTCCTGTTTCAGCGCGGCCAAGCCGTCGCCGTGTTTGGCCGACAGCCACAGATGCACGCCGTCGTCGCGGGTTTCGCGCACGATGGCATGGCCGGACAGATCGGCCTTGTTGTGCAGCCAGAGCACGCCGCCGGTGGCGCCGCGCAGTTCGTCGGCCAAGGCCTCATGCCCGGCTTGGCTGTCGTCCAGCACCGCCAGGATCAAATCGGCTTTGTCGAGTTCGCCGCGGGCGCGGCGGATGCCTTCGTTCTCCACGCGGTCGTCGGTGTCGCGCAGGCCGGCGGTATCGACCAAAGTAAGCCATAGTCCGTCGACCTGCACGGTTTCGCGCAGCACATCGCGGGTGGTGCCGGCGATGTCGGTGACGATGGCGCGGTCGCTGCCGGCCAAGGCGTTCAGCAAGGAGGATTTGCCGGCGTTGGGCGCGCCGACGATGACCACGTGCAGGCCGTCCATCAGGCGCTTGCCCTGTTCGGCTTGCGCGCGCAGATGCGCCAGGTCGGCATGGCAACGGGCCAGCCGCTCGCGGATTTCCGGCGCGGCCAGGAAATCGATTTCCTCGTCCGGGAAATCCAGCGCCGCTTCCACGTACACGCGCGCGTGCACCAGCTGTTCGGCCACGGCCTCGCAACGCTGCGAGAACACGCCGTCCAGCGAACGCCGGGCGGCGCGGGCGGCGGCTTCGGATTGCGCCGAGATCAGGTCGGCCACCGCTTCGGCCTGGGCCAGGTCGAGCTTGTCGTTGAGGAAGGCGCGTTCGGTGAACTCGCCCGGGCGGGCGTCACGCGCGCCCAGGCGCCGGCATTCGCGCAGGATGGCGTTCAGCAGCGACGGGTTGCCGTGCGCCTGCAGCTCCAGCACGTCTTCGCCGGTATAGGAATGCGGGCCTTGGAAATACAGCACCACCGCGTCGTCCAGCACCTCGCCGGCGGCGTCGCGCAGGTGCGCGTGCAGCGCGTGGCGCGGCTTCAGCGCCTGGCCGGCCAAGGCTTCGCCGATGCCGCGCGCCAGCGGGCCGGAGACCCGCACGATGCCGACGCCCGCCGAACCGAAGGCGGTGGCGAGCGCGGCGATGGTGTCGGCGGCCGTCATCCGCGCGTCCGGCTTATTTCGCGGGCGCGGCGTGGTGCGTGTGGCTGCCGTATTTCTTGGTCATCCACCACTGCTGGCCCAAGCCGAGCAGGCCGTTGGTGACCCAGTACAACACCAAGCCAGACGGGAAGAACGCCATCATCACGCCGAAGATCAGCGGCATGAAGGTCATCATCTTCTTCTGCAGCGGATCCATGCCCGGGGTCGGCGTCAGCTTCTGGGTCAGGTACATGATCGCCAGGTTCAGCACCGGCAGGATGAAGTACGGATCGGCGTCGGTCAGGTTCTGGATCCAACCGATCCACGGCGCCTGGCGCAGTTCCACCGATTCCACCAGCACCCAGTACAGGGCCAGGAAGATCGGAATCGGGATCAGCATCGGCAGGCAGCCGGCGGCCGGATTGATCTTCTCTTTCTTGTACAGGTCCATCTGCGCCATGGCGAACTTCTGGCGGTCGTCGCCGTAGCGTTCCTTCAGCGCCTCGATGCGCGGCTGGATCGCGCGCATGCGCGCCATGCTCTGGTACTGCTTGGCCGACAGCGGGAACAGCAGCAGCTTGAGCACGATGACGATGGCGATGATGGCCCAGCCCCAGTTGCCGAGCAGGCCGTGCAGCAGCGACAGCAGCCAGAACAGCGGCTGCGCCAGGAAGCTGAGCATGCCGTAATCCACGCTCAAATCGAGCGTCGGATGCACCGCGGCCATGGTCTTCTGCGCCTTCGGACCGGCCCACAGCACGTCATCGCGCTTGAGCGCGGCGCCGGGCGCCACGGTGCTTTCGCCGGACACGCCGCGGATCAGGTAATACGGCTTGGCCGGATCGCCTTCGGTGGCCACGCTGAAGGTCTGGGTGTCGCCCTTGGACGGCACCCAGACGGCGACGAAATGGTGCTGCAGCATGCCGAACCAGCCGTCCTTGACGGACTTGTTCGGGTTTTGCAGCACGCCGTCGTCCAGGTAGTCGGCGAACTTCAGCTTCTCGAACTTGTCGGCATCGCTGTACCAAGCCGAGCCGACGAAGCTGAAGGAATCCGGATTGGTCAGGCCGGCGTGCTTCGGCGGCGGCGGCGGCGCCACGCGCTTGAGCTGCTCGTAGGCATAACCCGACCACGGCGCATTGCCGGCGTTGCGGATTTCCTGGCGCTGGTGGATGGCGAAATCGCCGCGGCGCAGGATCAGGGTCTTGGTCAGGGTCACGCCGTTGGCGTCCTGCCACACGAAGGGCACCGACAGCTCGTCCTGGCCGGCGGCCAGCACATAGCGCGATTTGCCGTCGACGGTGCGGAACAGCGCTTCATGGGTCGGCGCCGTGCCGGTTTTGGTCAACCAGCCCGATTGCGCCACGTAAAAGGCGGCCGGGTCGTCGTTCAGTAGCAACACGTTCGGGCTGCCGGGCTTCTTTTCCTTCGGATACGTCAGCAGTTCCGAACGCAGCAGACTGACGCCGCGCAGGTCCACGGTCAACCGGTAGATGTCGGTGACGATCTCGACCGTCTGCGCCGAAACCGGGGCGGTAGCGCCCGGCAGGGCCGGCAACGCGCCCGGCGCGGCGGCCGGCAGGCTCGGCAGGGACGACCCGCTGTTGGGCGCGGCAACCGCTGCGGCCGGAGCGGTCGGCGCCGCCGGTTCCGCGGCAGGGCTTTGCCACTGTTGGAACAACAGGAAGGCCACGGCCAACCAAGCGATGAACAGGAACGTGCGGGTTTGGTTCATTGGAGGATCTTTCGGAACGGGCCCAAGAGGCAAGACGGCAATTTTACTGTGTTTGGGGTGCTTGCGCCGGTTTCAAGCCCCGATCGGCGCGCCGGCCGCGGCGAACAGGCGCGCCAGCTCCGCGCGCAGCGCCGGATTGTCGGCGGTGTTGGCGCGGCGTTGCGCCACCAGTACGTAATCGCCGGGCGGCAAAACCGCCTGCCGGAAGCTTTCGCGGCAAACGCGTTTGATGCGGTTGCGTTCGGCCGACAGCGGTACCGCTTTCTTCGGTACGGCCATGCCCAAGCGAGCGCCGGCGCCGGCCAGCGGCCGGAAATGCAGGCGAAAAAATACGCCCGAGTGCTTCAAACCGTCTTGGAAGGCGGCTTGGAACTCGGGCGCGGCACGCAAGCGTGCGGATTTCGGATAGCTATGCGTCGAGGATCCGATCATAGCCGGGGCGACCGGAGCCGCCCGGGGGTCAGACGCAGAGGCGGGCGCGGCCTTTGGCGCGGCGACGGGCCAGGACCTTGCGGCCGTCGGCGGTCTTCATGCGGGCACGGAAGCCGTGGTCGCGCTTGCGTTTCAGGTTGCTGGGTTGGTACGTGCGTTTGGTAGCCATGGCGGCACCTCGATAAAATGGGGTGTAGTGAACCCGAAATTATAGCGGGTCAAATCGCACCGCGTCAAGTCGATTAACGCTTGGCAGGAGGGCGGGCAACCGCTAGACTGGTCAACCGCCCGAGTTATCCACAGAAGAATTTCACCCGAATGAACGTTTGGCCGCAATGTCTGGCGCGTCTGGAGCAGGAATTTCCCGCCGAAGACGTGCATACCTGGTTGAAACCCCTGCACGCCAGCCGG
>CAZRXZ010000086.1:0-5694 GCA_964604095.1 uncultured Arenimonas sp.
TTCGTAGTTGGCGAGCAGGGCGGGCGCCACGATCTGGATCGGCGCGAAGCCTGAACCGTCGCTCAGGTTGATGAAGGACAGGCCCGCCTTCGAGTCGCGGCGGGTGCGCACCCAGCCTTGGACCGTCACGGTTTCGCCCACGGCCATCTTGCCGTCGAGCACCTGTTGGATGCTTGCCACTGCCATACTTGAAATCTCCGGAAATCGACGCGATTTACACGTTACGTTGCTATAGAATACCCGTTCATTCGGCATTCCCCAACCGTTGCCGCGATTCCCGAGAGGTTTTTCCGCATGTCCGTGACCCTGACCCCGGCCGCCGCCGAACGCGTCAAGCAGTACCTGAGCCAGACCCCGGGCGGCATCGGCCTGTCGGTGTCGGTCAAGCGCAGCGGCTGCTCGGGCTGGAGCTACGCCTTGGACATCGCCACCCAGGCCCGGGACGGCGAGCGGGTATTCACCAGCCACGGCGTCGACGTGCGGGTGCCGGAAGACGCGCTGGCGCAGCTGGAAGGCACGGAAATCGACTTCGTCAGCCAGGGCCTGAACCAGCAGTTCCAGTTCCGGAACCCCCGCGTCACCGGGGAATGCGGCTGCGGCGAAAGCTTCACCACCGCCGATTCGGCCGCCTGAAGCGCCCGAGACGCCGTAACGCCTTGTCTTTTCTGCCAAGGCCGGCGATAATATGCGGCTCCCGCGTAGGCGGGGGTTCTTGCTCCACCGCATGCCGCGGGGGGCTGTTTGGCCGTCAGGCCATCATCCACAAGGAAACATCACAATGCGTCATTACGAAGTCGTGTTCATGGTCCATCCGGACCAATCCGAACAAGTGCCGGCCATGGTCGAGCGCTACAAGTCCCTCATCGAGGGCGCCAACGGCAAGATCCACCGCCTGGAAGACTGGGGCCGCCGCCAGCTGGCCTATTCGATCGAGAACCTGGTCAAGGCCCACTACGTGCTCATGAACATCGAGTGCGACCAGTCCGTGCTGAACGAACTGACCGACGGTTTCCGCTTCAACGACGCCGTGCTGCGCCACCTGGTCCTGTCCATGGACGAGGCCGTCACCGAGCAGTCGCTGATCATGAAGCACAAGGACGACAAGGGCGACCGTCGCCGCCGTGACGACGACAGCACCGAAGCCGCCACCGAAACCGTCGAAAGCGACGACGCCGAAACCAGCGAATCCGCTGCCTGAGCCCCGAGGAACACACCATGTCGAAATTCTTCCGTCGCCGCAAATTCTGCAAGTTCTCCGCCGAAGGCGCCACCAGCATCGATTACAAAGACCTGAACACCCTGCGCCAGTACATCACCGAGAACGGCAAGATCGTGCCGAGCCGCATCACCGGCACCAAGGCCAAGTACCAGCGCATGCTGCAGGCCGCGATCAAGCGCGCCCGCTTCCTGGCCCTGATCCCGTACACCGACAACCACGACGTCTGATCCGAGCGTCGTACGGACAGCACCCGCTGCGGGCGGTTTCCGCCCGCTAACGTATAGAAACTGGAGTCAACATGAAAGTCATCCTGCTGCAGAAAGTCGCCAACCTCGGCGGCCTCGGCGACCAAGTGGTCGTCAAACCGGGCTTCGGCCGCAACTACCTGATCCCGTACGGCAAGGCCGTTCCGGCCACCGCCGACAACGTCGCCGCGTTCGAAGCCAAGCGCGCCGAATACGAAGCCAAGGCCGCCGCCGTGCTGGCCGCCGCCACCGCCCGTAAGGACGCCCTGGACGGCGCCGCCGTCACCGTCGCCGCCAACGCCTCGGCCGAAGGCAAGCTGTTCGGTTCGATCGGCGCCCGCGACATCGCGGAAGCCTTCACCGCCGCCGGCCACAAGCTGGAGAAGTCGGAAGTGGTGATGGGCGAAGGCCCGATCCGCCGCACCGGCGAATTCGAAATCGCCGTGCACCTGCACGCCGACGTCGACGCCAAGGTCAAAGTGACCGTGGTGCCGGAAGCCGCCTGATCCCAGGCCGCCGCCGCATCGGAAAAAACCGCCTTCGGGCGGTTTTTTTTGCCGTGTTTCCCACCGGATATCCACAGGCTTATCCGCCACGCCGCACCGCCAAACGCGGTACGATAGAACCCTGCGCACACGCCGCGAGAAACCATGTCCGCACGTCCCGAACCCCAGTCCGGCAACCGCCGCGTCGATGAACTGAAAGTGCCGCCGCAGTCGGTCGAGGCCGAGCAGGCCGTGCTCGGCGGCCTGATGCTGTCGCCGGACTCGATCAACCACCTGGGCGACCTGCTGGTCGCCGACGACTTCTACCTGCAGGCGCACCGCGTCATCTACCAGGCCATCCTGGAGCTGTCCGAGCGCAACCAGCCGTTCGACGCCATCACCATCGGCGAGTGGCTGAACGCCAACAACCGCGCCAACCAGGTCGGCGGCACCGAATACCTGGTCGACCTGGTCAGCCAGACCCCTTCGGCCGCCAACATCCGGGCCTGGGCCGAGATCGTGCGCGAGAAGTCGGTGTTGCGGCAGATGATCGAGGCCGGCACCGACATCGTCAACAACGGCTTCGCGCCGGACGGACGCGACATCAAAGAGCTGCTGGCCAGCGCCGAACAGGCCGTGTTCAAGATCGCCGAGCAGGGCGCCCGCGCCAAGAAGGGCTTCGTCGCCATCAAGGACGCCGCCAAGGAAGCCTACGACCAGATCATCAAACGCTACGAGAACCAGGGCGAGCTGTCGGGCCTGCCGACCGGCTTCGCCGAGTTCGACGAAATGACCTCCGGCCTGCAGAAGCAGGACCTGATCATCCTCGCCGCCCGTCCGGCCATGGGCAAGACCACGCTGGCTTTGAACGTCGCCGAATACGCGGCGCTGAAGACCAAGAAGGCGGTGGCGGTGTATTCGATGGAGATGTCGGCCGGCCAGCTGGCGCAGCGCCTGCTGTCGTCCATCGGCCGCATCAACGCCAACGGCCTGCGTTCGGGCACGCTCGAGGACGAGGATTGGTCGCGGCTGACCATGGCGATCCGGATGCTGACCGAATCCAAGATCTTCATCGACGACACGCCGGCGCTGTCGCCGCAGGAGCTGGCGTTCCGCGCCCGGCGCCTGAAGCGCGAGCACGACCTCGGCCTGATCGTGGTCGACTACCTGCAGCTGATGCAGGTGCCGGGCAGCAAGGAGAACCGCGCCACCGAGATCTCGGAGATCTCGCGCTCGCTGAAGGCGCTGGCCAAGGAGCTCGACATCCCGGTGATCGCGCTGTCGCAGCTCAACCGCGGCCTGGAAAGCCGGACCGACAAGCGCCCGGTGATGTCCGACCTGCGCGAATCCGGCGGTATCGAGCAGGACGCCGACATCATCCTGTTCATCTACCGCGACGAGTACTACAACAAGGAATCGCAGGACAAGGGCCTGGCCGAAGTCATCATCAGCAAGCACCGTAACGGCTCGACCGGTACCTTCAAGCTGAAGTTCTTCGGCGAGTACACCCGCTTCGACAACCTGGCCCACGACCAGCACGGCAGTTTCGAGTAAACCATGGCCCGCGCGACCACCGCCCACATCCACATCGACGCCCTACGCCACAACCTGGCCGTGGTCCGCGCCCGCGCCCCGCATGCGAAAGTGATGGCGGTGGTCAAGGCCGACGGCTACGGTCACGGCCTCGAGCGCGTGGCGCAGGCACTGGCCGGCGCCGACGGTTTCGGCGTCGCCGCGCTGTCCGACGCGCAGCGCCTGCGCGCCGCCGGTTTCTCGCAGAAGATCCTGCTGCTGTCGGGCTTCGACGAAGCCGCCGATCTCGAACAGCTGCGCCAGTTGGACGTCGACACCGTGGTGCATCACCGCACGCAATTGGACATGCTCGCGGCCGACCACGGCTCGCCGCTGAAGGTCTGGCTGAAGATGGACAGCGGCATGCATCGGCTGGGTTTCGCGCCGGCCGATTTCGCCGCGGCCTACGCCCGCCTGCAGGGCATGCCGAACGTGGCGCCGGACATCGTCTGCATGAGCCATCTGGCCAGCTCGGAAGACACCGGCAGCGCACAGACGCCGGCCCAGCTGAATACCTTCGGCGCGCATCTGCCGCCGGAGGCCGCGGCCTCGATCGCCAACTCGGCCGGCATCCTGATCTGGCCGGAGGCCCACAAACAGTGGCTGCGCGCCGGCGGCGCGCTGTACGGCCTGGCGGTCGGCGAGGGCAGCACCGGCGCCGATTTCGGCCTGCGGCCGGCGATGACCCTGAGCACCCGGCTGATTTCCGTGCAGCAGGTGGCCAAGGGCGAACGGATCGGCTATTCCGGCATCTACACCTGCCCGGAGGACATGCCGGTCGGCGTCGCCGCCATCGGTTATGGCGACGGCTATCCGCGCCTGATCCGGCCCGGCACGCCGGTGTTGCTGAACGGCCGCCGCGTGCCGATCATCGGCCGGGTTTCGATGGACCTGATGACGCTCGACCTGCGCAGCCAGCCCGAGGCCGCCGTCGGCGATCCGGTGGTGCTGTGGGGCGAGGGCCTGCCGGTCGAGGAAGTGGCCGCCGCCGCCGGCACCATCAGCTACGAGTTGACCTGCTCGATTACCCGCCGCGTGCGTTTCGTCGAAGCCTGAGATTCACGCCGGCACGACGGCTGCCACGCTGTAATACCTTTTTATCCTGATACCGGAGGCTGTGTGGCGAACGCATTGGTCTGGCTGCGGCGCGATCTGCGCCTGCACGACAATCCCGCGTTGGCCCAAGCCATCGCCGATGGCTACGCGCCGGTGCTGGTGTACGTGCATGCGCAGGAAGAGGAGGGCGCTTGGGCGCCGGGCGCGGCCTCGCTCAGCTGGCTGCATTTCTCCTTGCAGAGCCTGCAGCGCGATATCGATGCCCGTGGCGGCCGCCTGATCATCGCGCAAGGCGGTAGCCTGCGAAACCTGGAGCTGTTGCAGGCGGCCAGCCAGGCCGAGGCGCTGTACTTCAGCAACGTCTACGAACCCCTGCTGCAGAAGCGGGACGCCGCCGTGCAGCGCGCCTTCGAGCAACGCGGCCTGAGCGTGAAGCGCTTCAATGCCAGCCTCTTGGTTGAGCCCTGGCAGGTGCAGACCGGCTCCGGCACGCCCTACAAGGTGTTCTCGCCGTTCTGGCGCAACGCCACCGCGCAACTGGCCTTGCGTGCCGAATACCCGGCGCCGCAGCGCCTGCCGGCTTGGCCGGAGTTGCCCGGCGTCGCGCTCGATGCGTTGGCGCTGTTGCCGGTCCTGGATTGGCACGAGGGCTTCTGGCAGCATTGGCAGCCGGGTGAAGCCGGCGCCGAGGAGCTGCTGCAGGCGTTCTGCGAGGGCGCTGTGGTCGGCTACAAGGAGCAGCGCAACCTGCCGGACCGCACCGGCACCTCGAAGCTGTCGCCGCATCTGCACTTCGGCGAAATCTCGCCGCAACAAATCTGGCGGCGGACGGCATCTTTGCGCCTGTCCGAAACCGGCCAAGCCGACCTGACGCACTTTCGTTCCGAACTGGGCTGGCGCGAGTTCTCCTACCATCTGATCCACCACTTCCCGGCGTCCACCGACCACAACCTCAATCCGCAGTTCGACCGCTTCGACTGGGCCGAGCTCGACGCGGAATCGCTGGCGCGCTGGCAGCGCGGCCGCACCGGCATTCCGATCGTGGACGCCGGCATGCGCGAGCTCTGGCACACCGGCTGGATGCACAACCGGGTGCGCATGATCGTGGCCAGCTTCC
>CAZRXZ010000087.1:0-5673 GCA_964604095.1 uncultured Arenimonas sp.
CATGCAACGCGACGACGGCGGCGAGAACTGGCTGTCCGAGGGCTTCACCGACTGGACCGCGTTCCGCGTGTCGGCCGGCAGCGGCCATTGGACCGCGGAGCAGTTCGCGCGCGCGTTCAACGAAAAACTCCAGGCCTACGACCTGTCGACGGAACGGGAGGCGGACAACGCCCGGATCGTATCCGGCTTCTGGACCAGCCGCGCGCTGCAGGAGCTGCCTTACCAACGCGGGCTGCTGATGGCCACGGTCTGGAACGCACGGGTCCGGACCGCCACCGGCGGCCGCCGGGATTTCGACGATGTGCTGCGCGCCATGCAGGCCGGCGCCGATGCCGATCCGGAAAAACCCGCGGTGACGCTGTTGGCCGACGCCATGCAATCGGTGGCCGGCATCGACATCGGTCCCGACCTGGAGCGCCATATCGCGCGCGGCGCCGCCATGGCGCTCGCCCCCGACCTGTTCGCGCCGTGCGGGCAAGTGCTCCAGCGCGAACGCAAGCCCTTCCACCGCGGCTTCGACATCGCCAAAACCCAGGCCGACGGCGGCCGCATCGCCGGCGTCGTGGCCGATGGCCCGGCGTGGCGCGCCGGCCTGCGCGACGGCATGCGCCTGATCCGGCGCAGCGACGGCGAGATCGGCAACGCCGCGCGCGAAATCGCCTACGAGATCGACGACGGCGGACAAACCAGGACGTTGCGCTGGCTGCCCGAGGGCGAGGGCTTCGAACGCTTCCGCGAATTCGTGCCGAAGCCGGACATGAGCGCCGAGGAGCGCACGGTCTGCCGGGAGGTGCTCGGTGGCTGAGCGCGACATCGCCTTGATGGATTTCCTGGCCGACCTGGCGCAGGCCATGCACGTCAGCGGCGCCAACGCGCACGAGCTGGAACGGCATATCCGCGAACTGGGGCGGCGCTTCGGGGTCGAGGCGCACTGCTTCGCGCTGCCGACCATGCTGACCATCACCCTGGAAAGCGCGGGCCAAGGCCAGCGCAGCAAGCTGGTCCGGCTGCCGTCGTACGACTTCAACATGGCGCGGCTGATCGCGCTCAAGGACCTGGTGCGCCGGCTGAACGCGCTGGCGCAGTTACCCGAAGCCATCGACCGGCTCGCCGCGATCATGGCCCAGCCCGCGCCATGGAAGGCCTGGCAGATGATCCTGAGCGGTCTGGCGCTGTCGGCCGGCATCGCCGTGCTGCTCGGCGGCGGCCTGCCGGAAATGGCGGTGGCCGGCCTCAACGGCCTGCTGTTCGTGTTGGCCTACCTGTACCTGGCCACCCGTCCCGGGCTGGCGCCGGTGATGCCGGTGCTGTTGTGCGGATTGGCGGCCCTGTTGGCGTATGCGTTCACGCTCATGGTGCCGGTGACCTCGCCGTTCGTGGTGATCCTGGCCAGCATCGTGCTGCTGCTGCCGGGCTTCACCATCACCATCGCGATGACCGAGCTGGCCACCGGCAATCTGCTGGCCGGCACCGGCCGCTTGGCCGGCGCCTTCATCCTGATGCTGCTGATGGGCGCCGGCGTCGCCATCGGCACCACGCTCGGCACCGAGTGGCTGCCGGTGCGCCTGTTGCCGGACCTGGAAAAGCTGCCGGACTGGACCCTGTGGCCGGCCATCGCCCTGCTGGGCGCGACCCTGATGGTGTTCTTGCAGGCACCCTTGCGCGCCCTGCACGTGATGATGGGCGCCTGCCTGCTGGCGTTCGCGGTCAGCAGCAGCGTCGGCGCCTGGCTGACGCCGGTCGCCGGCGCGTTCACCGCGGCGTTCAGCGTGGCCTTGGCCGGCCATCTGTACCAACGGCTCAGCGGCGAACCCGGCATCCTGGTGCAGATTCCCGGCCTGATCACCCTGGTGCCGGGCAGCGTCGGCTTCAAAGGCCTGCATGCGCTGATGGAACAGGACAACCTGGCCGGCATCAGCACCATCACCAGCATGGCGGTCACCGGCGTGGCGCTGGTGATCGGCACCCTGCTGGCCAACAGTCTGGCGCTGTCGCGCTTCGCGCGCGGCGCCCGCTCCGAACTCGACGAGGAACCGGCATGAGCACCTACACCCTGTACATCGGCAACAAGAACTATTCGTCCTGGTCGCTGCGGCCGTGGCTGCTGCTGCGCGAACTCGGCATCGGCTTCGATGAGACGCTATTGCCGTTCGAAAGCGACAACCACGCGCGCTTCAAGGCCGTCGCCCCGAACGCGCGCGTACCCTGCCTGCATCACGGCGACACCGTGGTCTGGGATTCGCTGGCGATCGCGGAATACCTCGCCGAGCGCCATCCGGGCGTGTGGCCGGCGGATGCCGCCGCGCGCGCCTGGGCGCGTTCGGCCGCCGCCGAGATGCACTCGGGTTTCGCCGCCCTGCGCACCGTCTGCCCGATGAACTGCGGCCTGCGCCTGCGCCTGCATGCGCCGCCGGCCGCGATGCTCGCCGACCTGGCCCGGATCGACGAGCTGTGGTGCGACGGCCTGCGCCGCTTCGGCGGACCGTTCCTGGCCGGCCCGGCGTTCGGCGCGGTGGATGCCTTCTACGCACCGGTGGCGTTCAGGGTGCAGACCTACGGCCTGCCGCTGAGCGCGCCGGCGCAGGACTACGCCACGCGCCTGTTGGCCTTGGCCGGCACGCAGAGCTGGTATGCGGCGGCCCTGCGCGAACCCTGGCGCGAAGCCGAGCACGAACGCGAGACGCTGGCGCAGGCCGAACTGCTGGCCGACCTGCGGCAATGACCGATGGCCCATGCGCGCCGGCGCGATTCGCGCTACCGTAAAGCCACCCCACACGAGGACGAGGACATGAACGATTCGAACCGCAACGAAGACGGCAAATGGGCCGGCGGCGTGCACATCGGCGCCCTGTTGGTCGCCTTGCTCACCTCCTGGTCGGCCGGCGTCGGCGGCATGGTCGCGGCGTTCGCGGTCTGGCTGATCAAAAAGGACGAATCGGCGTTCATCCGCCGGCATGCGGCCGAAGCCTTCAACTTCAACTTCAGCATGTTCATCTACGCGCTGGCGGCGGTGTTCTTCAGCCTGGTCACTTTGGGCCTGGGCCTGCTGGTGGTGATTCCGGTGGCGCTGGTGCTGGCCTTGGCCTGGATCTGGTGCACGGTGCAGGCGGCGCGGGCCGGCTTCGACGGCCAGGACTACCGCTACCCGCTGACCCTGCGCCTGCTGAGCTGAACCCGAAGGTTCCGGATACGCGAACGCCGGCGTCTCAGCCGGCGTTTTTTTCGGCCGCCGCGCAATCGCGGCACAGGCCATGCACTTCCAGCACCTGCGCGCGCGGCGAGAAGCCGAGCGCCTGGGCCTTGACGTCCAGGTCGCGGGCGACCGATTCGTCCTCGAGCTCGATGGCGTTATGGCAGACGTCGCAGATCAGGAACGGCACCGTGTGCCGCACGCTCGGGTGATGGCAGGCGACGAAGGCGTTGATCGAGGCCAGCTTGTGGATGAAGCCGTTGGCGAGCAGGAAGTCCAGCGCACGGTATACGGTCGGCGGCGCGTTGGCGCCGACCTCGGACTGCATGCGCTCGAGCAGGTCGTAGGCCTTCACCGGCTTGCCGCTGCGCGCGATCAGGCCCAGCACCTGTTCGCGGATCGGCGTCAGCCGCAGGCCGCGGGCCGCGCACGCGGCCTTGACCGCCACGACATACGCCTCGGCATCATGCACATGATGATGCGGATGCGTGCAGCCGTGGCCGGCATGGCTCATTGCGGCAACGCCGCCAGCGCCGCATGCAGGCGTTGCAGGGCCTGTTCGCGGCCGCACAGGAACACGGTATGGTCGATCGACGGCGAAGCGGTGTTGCCGGTGATCGCCACGCGCACGGCCGGACCGACCTTGCCCATGGCCAGTTCCAGCTCGGCCAGGGTGTCGGCGAAGGCCTGGTGCACGCCGGCCAAGGCCCACTCCGGCAAGGCCGCCAGCTTGGCGGCGAACAGCGTCAGCGGCGCGCGCACGGCGGCGGTCAGCTGCTTGGCGGCGGCGGCCTGGTCGATGTCGGCGGCGGTCAACGGCACATACCAGCAGCGCGCCTTCTCGGCCATCTCCTTCAGGGTCTGCACGCGGTCGCGCAGGGCCACCACCACATCGGCCGGATCGGGGCCGCCGGCCAGGTCGTAACCGGCTTTCTGCAGGTGCCAGACCAGATGCTTGGCCACGTCCTGCGGCGCGTCGGTCTTCAGGTAGTGCTGGTTGATCCAGTTCAGCTTGGCCGGGTCCAGGCGCGAGGCCTTGGAGTTCACGTCTTCGATGCGGAACAGCGCGAACATCTCGTCCTTGCTGAAGATCTCCTGGTCGCCGTGCGACCAGCCCAGGCGCACCAGGTAGTTCAGCAGCGCGTGCGGCAGGTAGCCGTCGTCGCGGTACTGCATCACGTTGGCGGCACCGTGGCGCTTGGACAGCTTGGCGCCCTCGGGATCGAGGATCATCGGCATGTGCCCGAAGCGCGGCAGGAAATCGCCGAGCGCACGGTAGATGTTGATCTGGCGCGGGGTGTTGTTGACATGGTCGTCGCCGCGGATGACGTCGGTGATGCCCATGTCGAGGTCGTCCACCACCACCGCGAAGTTGTAGGTGGCGTAGCCGTCGGAACGGAAGATCACCAGGTCGTCGAGCTCGGTGTTGCTGAACTCGATGCGGCCCTTGATGCTGTCGTCCCAGGCCACCGTGCCCTCGAGCGGGTTCTTGAAGCGGATCACGCGGTTCGGATCGTCGCGGTACGGCGCGCCGGCGTCGCGGTACATGCCGTTGTAGCGCGGCTTCTCGTTGCGGGCCAGGGCTTCGTTGCGCATGGCCTCCAGTTCGTCCTTGCTTTCGTAGGCGTAATAGGCCTTGCCCTCGGCCACCAGGCGCTCGGCCACCTCGCGGTAGCGCTCCAGGCGCGCGGTCTGGTAGATCGGGCCTTCGTCGTATTCCAGGCCCAGCCAGTCCATGGCGTGCAGGATGGCGTCCACCGCTTCCTGGGTCGAGCGCTCGCGGTCGGTGTCCTCGATGCGCAGCACCATGCGCCCGCCGTGGCGGCGCGCGTATAGCCAGTTGTAGAGCGCGGTGCGGGCGCTGCCGATGTGCAGCACGAAGGTGCCCTTGCGGCGGCGGGCCTCGAGATAGCAATACAAGGCGGTGCGCGCGCCGCCGATATGCAGGAAACCGGTAGGGCTGGGGGCGAAGCGGGTACGGCAGGTGGTCATGGCGGAACCTAAAGGAAAACTGCCGATATTTTAGCGGTTTTGGCCGCTGGCGTCCGGGAAAACAGGCATTTGCGGCGGGCTGCCATACTGCGGCACGGGTCTTTATGGCATAGTGGTCGGACACCCCCATCGGCACGGAACGGCACATGCTCCTGATTACAGGCCCGCGCGGCGCGGCATCGGCGATCCATCCATGAGCCGCCCCGCCGGCATCCGCATGGCCTCGCCGTCGGACTTGACCGGGGTGGCGCAGCTGTTCGACGGCTACCGCCGCTTCTACGGGCAGGCCGCCGACATCGAGCGCGCCCGCGACTTCATCGGCGAGCGCCTGAGCCGCAACGACTCCTGGATCCTGGTGGCGCAGCGCGGCGAGGACCTGGTCGGTTTCGTGCAGCTCTACCCCAGCTTCAGCTCGACCCGCACCAGCCGCATCGCGATCCTCAACGACCTGTTCGTGGCCGAACCCGAACGCGCGCGCGGCACCGGCCGCG
>CAZRXZ010000088.1:0-5655 GCA_964604095.1 uncultured Arenimonas sp.
TGAAGCCGCCGTAGCTGCCGCCGTAGATGCCGACGTTGGCCTTGTCGCCCTGGTGCTTTTCGACCAGGTAATCGACGCCGTCCAGGTAGTCTTCCAGCTCCGGATGGCCCATCTGCCGGTAGATGGCGGTGCGCCAGTCGCGGCCATAGCCTTCCGAGGCGCGGTAGTCCATGTCCAGCACGATGTAGCCGTTCTGCACCAGCAGGTTGTGGAACATCTGCTCGCGGAAGTAGTTCGGGTAGCGCGCGCTGACGTTCTGCAGGTAGCCGGCGCCGTGCACGAACAGGGCGATCGGATATTTCTTTCCGGGCACCGCGTCCTTCGGACGGTACAGCTTGGCCCAGATCACGCCGGCACCGTGCTTGGACGGCACCTGCACGTATTCCGGCTCGATCCATTCACGCGCCTTGAACTCGGCCGTGCGGGTGTCGGTCAGGCGCCGGGTCTCGCCGCTGGCGGCATCGACCACCGCCAGCTGCGCCGGCGTGTAGCTGGTCGAATGGCGCACGGCCAAGCGGGTGCCGTCCGGTGACAGGCTGAAGTCCTCGACGCCGTCCAGCGCCGTGACTTCGCGCAGGCCGGTGCCGTCGGCGCCGACGCGGCAGACTTCGTAATCGCCCGGCCATTTCCGGTTGCACAGGAAATAGGCCTGCGTGCCGGCGGCGTTCCATTGCACCGAGCTGGCTTCGTAGTTGCCGGCGGTCAAGGCCTTGGCGGCCTTGCCTTCGCCCAGGTACAGATGGCTGTAGCCGCTGTGCTCGGACAGGAACCAGAAGCGGTTGTCGGGCAGGAAACCGAATTCGTTGAAGCCCCAGTTGATCCAGGCCGGGTCGGTCAGGCGGTGGCGGACCTGCAGCTTGCCGGACGTGAAATCGACGCCGACCAGCCAGCGGTCCTTGTTGTCGACCGCGCGCAGCATCAACGCGACCTGCGAGCCGTCGGCGCTCCAGGCCATCGGCATGTCCGAGCGCACCGGGCGCGGGCCTTTCAGCGCTTCCAGCTTCTGCGCCTTGCGCAGGTCGGCCAACGGATCGACGCCGATGCCGGGCAGGCCGGACAGATCCAGTTCGCGCGCGGAACGGCCGGCCACGTCCACCAGCCAGACCTTGTGCGGCACCGGCGGGTTGCGGCCGACGCGCGTGCGCACCTCCTCGAATTCCTCGAAGCCGCTTTCGGTCACGTACAGCGGCATCTTGCCGGTGCGGCCTTCATCCGCGCCTTTTTCGCGCGTCACCACCAGCGCGTAGCGGCCGTCCGGCGACAGCGAACTGTTCTCGATGACCACCTTGCCGCCGAGGTACACCGGCAGCACGGCACCGCTGCCGTCGCCGACGCGCCGGGCCGCGGCGTCGGCCTTCAGCGCCTCGCGCTCGGCCTTCTGGCGCGCCAGCGTGGCGATCAGGCGCAGTTCGTGCGCGGTGGCGGCATCGGCCGGCGGCGCCTTGTCCGGATCGTTCTCGGCCTTCAGCTGCAGCACCGGCTCGATCAGGCCGTCCGGGCTCCAGGCGAACCAATCGTTGCCGCGGCGGAACAGCACGCGGCGGGCGTCGCTGGCGAACATCGCGCCGGATTCGTATTCGGCGCTGCGGGTCAATTGCTGCAGGCGGCCGCTGCCGATGTCGCGCAGGAACAGGTCGCCTTGGCGGGCGAACACCGCGCGCCGGCGCTCGCGGTCGAAGCTCTGCGCGGCTTCGTCGACCTCGGCCCAGGCGCGCTCGTCGACGCGCACGCCGGCGCCGCCGGCCGGGTCGATGCGGTACAGGCCGCGCACCGGGCTGCCGGCCAGCTTCTGCCGGTACAGGACGCTGCGCGAATCGGCGCTCCACCAGGCCGAGTCGATCGGGGTGCCGATCCAGTCCGGATGGGCCATCGCCTGGTCGAGTGTGATCGGGGTTTGCGCGGACGCGGACGCCGCCAGCAAGGCGGCCGAAAGCAGGAGCGGAAAACGTGCGGACATGCGGGAATCCTCGGCGGTAAACCCCCATAGCCTAACAACAAAAAGCCCTTTCCTGAAACGGCGATGTGGTGGACAATGGCGCAAAGGCCTTGGACCGCGTATGCCCGTGTTCGTCTACAAATCCCTGCGCAAACCGGATACCTACCTGTATGTGCCGGCGCGCGACGCCTTCGACGCGGTGCCCGAGACGGTGCAGGCGCCGCTGAAGCCCTGGCAGTTCGTGCTCGAATTCGAATTGACGCCCGGCCGGCGTCTGGCCCGGGTCGATGCCGCCGTGCTGGCGCACAATCTGGCCGAACGCGGCTTCCATCTGCAGTTCCCGCCCACCGTGCTCGATCCGCTGGTCGCCGGAGGCGTCGGCGATGGTTGAATTCCTGGTCGCGGCCGCGCAGCTGGCTGTGCTGCAGGCCGTGCTGGCCGAGTCGGCGAAAGCCGTTTCGCGCCGCCGGGCATGGCGTCCGGCGGGGCTGCTGCAATCGTGGCTGGCGGTCGCCGCGGCATGGTTCGTGCTGCAGGTCGCCGTCGGCGGCCTGTTGCTTTGGCCGATCCGCGCCGTGCAGCAGACGCAAAGCCTGTGGTCGGCGCTGGCCTTGGCCTTGGCCGCCGGTCTGTTGGTGATCGGCCTGCAACGCGTGTGGCCCAACTGGGTGCAATGGCAACGCGATTGGCGCCAAGGCTGGCCGGCGTTGGATCCGCAGACGCCGGCGTTCCGCTTCTGGCCGGCGGCATTGGCCGGCACCCTCTGCTTGGCCTTGGCCTCGCCGGCCTTGTTGCAGGCGGCCGGGTGGGCATTTTGGGCGCCGGATTCCGCGCTCTGGTTCGGCGGCTATGCCGTACTCGCCGCGCTCTGGCACGGCATCGCCGCGTTCTTGCCCTTGCCGCGCCTGGCCGAAGCGCCGGTATCCTCGCCCGAACCCGCGAATCGTGCCCGGATGCCGGTGCTGGATCCGGATCTGCGTCTGCTGCAGGCGGCGCACGACGGTCAGGTCGATATCGCGCTGGAGGCCTTGGCGCAGGGCGGCAATCCGCATCAGTTGCCGGACGGCGGCGCCAAGGACCAACGCAGCCTGATGATGGTTGCCGCCACCTTGGGCGATCTGCGCCTGCTGCGCGCGCTGATCGGCCATGGCGTGGAGGTGAATGCCTTCCATGGCGGCTTGAATCCGTTGCTCAGCGCCACGCGCGACAGCTGGCATGGCCGGCCGGAAGCGGTGACCATGCTGTTGGCCAACGGCGCGCGTACCGATGTCGCCGACCGCGACGGCAACACGCCCCTGCACCACGCCATGCGCAGCACCGATGCCGCGGTGGCGGCCTTGTTGTTGGATGCCGGCGCCGCCATCGAAGCGGTCAACGGCGACGGCTTCACGCCCTTGGCCTTGGCCTGCCAGGCCGCCAATTGGCGGGTGGCGCGCTACATGCTGGAACGCAAGGCCAAGACCGATCCGGCCGGCGCGCAACCGGTCATCCTGGCCGCGGCCGGCGCCGAAGACGACGAGATCGGCATCCGTCTGCTGCACAAGCACAAAGCCAAGATCGACGCACGCGGCCACGGCGGCCGCACGCCCTTGATGGTCGCCGCCGAAGCCGGTTTGCTGGAGGTGGTTGAGGCGCTGCTGGAGCTCGGTGCGCAGGTCAACCTGCAGGACGAGGCCGGTCTGAGCGCCTACATGCTGGCCGCCAAGGCCGGCGAAGTCGAGGTGCTGAAGCGCCTGCAGGCCGCGCCCAAGCTCGATGCCCGGGCCGTCGACCGGGACGGCAAGACCGCGCTGGAGCACGCCTTGGCCAACGGCCGCTGGTCGGCGGTGGCGTGCATCGACCCGGACTACGCACTGCCCGAACACCTCAGCCGCGAGCCGGCGCGCGAACACCGGGTGACCGGCAGCCAACAGCTGTTCCATGTGCTGTCCGATGCCGATTTCGCCACCGCCGCCGAACTGCTGCAGGCCGGCTTGGCGCCCGGAGCGCCGGAGTTGGCCGAGCTGTATTTCCAGTTCTGCCAGCAGGATCGCCGCGATGTGCTGGCCTGGTTGCGCCGTCAGGGCGCGCACCTGTTCAGCCGCGATGCGCACGGCCGCGCGGTCTATCATCGCCTGCTGCAGGGCACGCAGAACCCGTCGGCACTGTTGGCGTACTGCCTGGCCGCCGGCGAGCCGATCAGCGGTGCCGGCAGCCTGGCGGCGTATCTTGATTGCTGCTTGCACAACGAATTCGGCCGCCGCGCCGACGAGCAGTTCGCGTTGCAGCTGTTGGCGCAAGGCGCCGATCCGTTCGCGCCGGCTCCGGACGGCGCCGCGCCGCCGCTGGTGAGCGCCGTGCGTTTGGGCTGGCAGCGTCTGAGCGAGGCATTGCTGGCACTCGGCGTCGATGCCAATGCACCGGATGCCGCCGGCTTGGGCGCCCTGCATTTCGCCGCGCAGTCGGGCAACCTCGGGTTATTGAAGGTTCTGTTGATGGCCGGTGCCGATCCCGAGCGACGCGCCAGCAACGGCCAGACGCCGCTCGGTCTGGCCTTGGTCAATGCCCATGCCGATGCCGCGGCCTGGCTGGATTGGCCCCGCTGGCCGCTGCCCGGCCGTCGTCTGCATGGCGGCGATCTGCCGTCGGCCGCGGCCGCCGGCGAACATGCCGCGGTGCTGCGACTGTTGGCCTTGGGCGTGCCGGTCGACGGCGTCGACGGCAAGGGCTCGACCGCCCTGATCCATGCCAGCGGCCAAGGCCGCTTGGATACCGTGCGGGCCTTGTTGGCTGCCGGCGCCGATGCCGGCAAGCCCGCGCGCGGCGGCGTGACGGCGCTGTGGGCCGCGCTCAGCCAGTTGCACGGCGACGTGCTGCGCGCGTTGCTGACGCACGGCGTCGACGTCAACCAGGCGGTGGCCGGATTCCCGCCCCTGAACCTGGCCTGCGTCGGCGGCGAGCCCGAGCCGGTCGCGCTCCTGCTCGAACACGGCGCCGCCATCGATGCCGCCGATGCGCAAGGCCAGGGCGCCCTGCATGCCTGTTGCGGCTATCTGGCGTCGGAACGCGCGCGCCTGGCGTCGGTGGTGCTGGTCGACAGCCTGATCCGGGCCGGCGCGGCGGTCGATGCCGCCGACAAATACGGCCAGACCCCGCTGCATCTGCTGTGCGGAGCCGGGCTGCAGAAAGGCCAGGCGCTGCAGGAAGAGCTGGTGCTGTCGGCGTTCGAACGCCTGCTGCAGGCCTCGCCGGCGGTGGATGCGCTCGACGCGCGCGGCTTCACGCCCCTGCACCATGCCGCCGCGCGCGGTTACGGCCGTTTGGCCGGCCGCCTGCTGCGCGCCGGCGCCGACCGCAGCCGACGCGACAACCTCGGCCGCAGCGCCTACGACTTCGCGGTGATGGGCGGCTTCTCCGAAACCGCCAATCTGCTGCAGGACCGGCCGGAACGCGTCGACATCGCCAGCCTGCTGGTCAAGAAAGATCAGGGCTGAGCGTCGTCGCGCGTGCGGCGGTCGGCGTCGAACAGCGCCTCCAGTTCCCGGTAGGCCTCTTCGGTGCTGGCCACCAGCGCGGCTTCGTTGTCGTGCACCAGGTATTGCTCGGCCAGGATGTGTTCGTCGTGTTCCAGGAACAGTTTGGCCGAATGCTCGGCCTGCGCCTGCGGTACGCCCAGACCGATGAACGCCAGCTTGCCGATCTCCACGCTGGAATGCAGGGTCTCGCGGATGGCGATGACG
>CAZRXZ010000089.1:0-5606 GCA_964604095.1 uncultured Arenimonas sp.
AACTGTTCGACGGCGAGCGCATCAACGTCAGCGAGGACCGCGCGGTGCTGCACACCGCCCTGCGCAGCGACCTGTCGGATGCGCCGGCCGCGCGCAGTGCGCACGCCGAGGCCGTGGCGGTGTTGGAGCGCATGCAGGAGACCGCCGCGCGCCTGCGCGGATGCGGCGTCACCGACATCCTCAGCGTCGGCATCGGCGGTTCCGACCTGGGGCCGCGCCTGGTGCTGGAGGCGCTGGCCGATTGCGGCGACGGCGGCTTCCGCGTGCATTTCCTGAGTTCCGCCGACGGCATGTACCTGGACCGCTACATGGCCGCGCTCGACCCGGCGCGCACCGCGGTGCTGCTGGTCAGCAAGAGCTTCGGCACGCAGGAGACGCTGATCAACGGCGCCGCGCTCAAGGCCTGGCTCGGCGACTGCGAGCGCCTGTTCGCCATCACCGCCAACGCCGCGCGCGCCGAGGCCTTCGACGTGCCGGCCGGCAACGTGCTGCCGATCTGGGATTGGGTCGGCGGCCGCTTCTCGGTCTGGTCGGCGGTGGCGTTCCCGGTCGTGCTCGGCCTGGGCATGCCGGTGTTCCGCGAGTTCCTGCGCGGCGGCGCCGACATGGACGCGCATTTCCTGCAGGCGCCGGCCGAGGCCAACGCGGTGTACTGGCAGGCGCTGATGTCGGTCTGGAACCGCAACGCGATGGGCTTCGGCACCCAGGGCATCATTCCGTACGACGAGCGCCTGGCGCTGCTGCCGGCGCATCTGCAGCAGGTGATCATGGAGAGCCTGGGCAAGTCGGTCACCGTCGAGGGCCAAGATTGCCCGCAGGCGACCTCGCCGGTGCTGATGGGCGCCAGCGGCAACCCGAGCCAGCACAGCTTCTTCCAATACCTGCAGCAGGGCATCGGCACGGTGCCGCTCGACATCCTCGGCGTGCTGCGTTCCGGCCACAGCCAGCCCAGCAACCACCATTTCATCCTGGCCAACCTGCTGGCGCAGGCCGAGTCGCTGGCCAACGGCCACGACAGCGGCGACCCGCAGCGCCGCTATCCGGGCAACCGGCCCTCGACCGTGATCCTGCTCGACGAGCTGAGCCCGTACGCGCTGGGCATGCTGCTGGCGCTGTACGAACACAGCGTATTCGTGCAGTCCAGGATCTGGGGCATCAACGCCTTCGATCAATGGGGCGTGGAACTCGGCAAGCGCATCGCCACCGGCCTGATGCCGTATGTGGAGGGCGAGGGCGGCGATACCGAGGCCCTCGATCCGGTGACGCGCGCGCTGCTGGCGCGCATGCTCAGCCGCTGAGCCGGGCTTCCAGCCGATCCAAGGCCCAGCGCGCGTGTTCGCGCACGAGCGGTTCGGGGTGCGCGCATTTCTCCGCCAGCGCCGCGCGGTTGGCTTCGCTCGGCGCGGCGTTGCCGAGCGCCACCGCGATGTTGCGCAGCCAGTTGACGTAGCCGGTGCGGCGGATGGCCGAGCCCTCGGTACGGCGCAGGAACTCCTCCTCGCTCCACGCGAACAGCTCGAGCAGGCCGGCCTCGTCGAGCCGGTGGCGGGCGGCGAAATCCGGCTCGGCATGGATCTTGGCGAACTTGTTCCAGGGGCAGACCAGCTGGCAGTCGTCGCAGCCGAAGATGCGGTTGCCGATGGCGGCGCGGAATTCCTCCGGGATGCTTCCTTGGTGTTCGATGGTCAGGTAGCTGATGCAGCGCCGCGCGTCCAGCCGGTGCGGCGCCACGATGGCCGCGGTCGGGCAGACGTCGATGCAGCGCGTGCAGGTGCCGCAATGGCCCTGCGGCTTGTGCGCGCTGCGCGGCAGCGGCAGGTCGGTGTAGATCTCGCCGAGGAAGAACCAGGAGCCCTCGTCCTTGTCGATCAGGCAGGTGTGCTTGCCGATCCAGCCCAGGCCGGCGTTGCGCGCCAGCGCGCGCTCCAGGGCCGGGGCCGAATCCACCAGCACGCGGTAGCCGAAGGCGCCGGCTTCGGCGGTGATGAAGTCGGCCAGGCGCTGCAGGCGCCGCCGCATCAGCTTGTGGTAATCGCGGCCGAGCGCATAGCGCGCGACATAGGCGCGTTCCGGGTCGTGCAGGGCGCGCCAGGCCGGTTCCGGGGCGCTGCCGTAATCCATGCGCACCGAAATCACCGACACCGTGCCCGGCTGCAGCAGCTCCGGGCGCGAGCGCATCTCGCCGTGCCGGGCCATGTAGTCCATCTGTCCGTGCTGGCCCTTGGCCAGCCAATCGCGCAGATGCGCCTCGTCCTCGCCCAGTTCGGCCTCGGCCACGCCGAAGCCGGTGAAGCCGAGTTCGCGGCTGTGGTCGCGGATTTTGCCGAGCAGGGCGTGGAAGTCCATCGTGCCAGTATAAAATGCTTCACATGAGCGCACACGCCGTCGACAGCCGCAGTCCCGAAGACACCGCCGCCCTGGCCGCGCGGTTGGCCGCCGCGTGCCCGCCGGGCATGACGGTGCACCTGCACGGCGATCTCGGCGCCGGCAAGTCCACCTTCGCGCGCGCTTTCCTGCAGGCGCTGGGCGTGCGCGGCGCGATCAAGAGCCCGACCTACACCCTGATCGAGACCTACACGCTGGCCGACGGCCTGGACGCCGTGCACATGGACCTGTACCGCATCGCCGCGCCCGACGAGGTCGATTACCTGTCGCTGGACGATTACGACGGCCGCAGCCGGGTGATGCTGGTGGAGTGGCCGGAGCGCGGCGAAGGCCATGTGCCGGGCGCCGATCTGCGCATCGAGATCGACGGCGCGGGCGATGCGCGCCGGCTGCTGTTGCACGCGCGCACGGCCCAAGGCCGCGACTGGCTGGCCGCCAGCGGCTTGAACGGCGTCTGAACTGTGATACGGTGTGTATAATCAAAGCTTGCGCCGACCGGCCGGTAATGCTTCAATCCCGTCTATGAGAATGATGCTGAAACGACTGCTCTGCCTCGCGTTACTGCTGGCCGCCGGCCAGGTTTCGGCCGCCGGCGTCACGTTGTCCGGCATCGTGCTGCTGCAGGACGGCGACGCGACCAAGGCCCTGATCGATTTGTCGGGCCCGGCCAGCTATAAATCCTTCACCCTGAAATCCCCCGACCGCGCCGTGCTCGACATCGACGGCGCGCAGCTGGCGCCGCAGTTCGCGCTGCCGCCGGCCAACGGCATGGTGCTGGCGGTGCGTCAGGGCAAGACCCCGACCGGCATCCGCCTGGTGTTCGACCTGGTGCAGGGCGCCGAATTGGCGGCGCGTCTGGACGATGCCGCCGGCAAACCGCGGTTGGCGCTGGAGCTGCGCGGCAAAGGCGCCGCGTTGGCCGCCGCGCCGGCCAAAAGCGAGCCCGCCCCGACGCTGACACCGGCGCCGGCACCGGCACCGGCCAAGACCGCGCCGGTCCCGGCCCAGACGGCGGCGCAGACACCGGCCAAACCGGCGGTGCCCGCCAGCAAGCCCTCGACTGCCGTGCCCGGCCGCAGCAATGTCGGCTATGCCTTGATGGACGACGAAATCGTACAGATCGACATCGACAGTTCGGGCGACAAACCGACCACCACGGTCAAGCCGGCCGGCAGCAAGCCGGTGCCGCCGCTACCGAGCCAGAAGCCGTCGATCCATCCGACGCCGGGCCAGGCCCAGGCCGCATTGCCGAAGAAGGGCCGAACCGTCGACGACGTGCTCGGCGCCTCGGCGCGCAAGTTGGTGATCGCCATCGACGCCGGCCACGGCGGCAAGGACCCGGGTGCCTTGGGCGGTAGCGGACTGCGCGAAAAGGACGTGACCCTGCGCGTGGCCAAGGAGTTGGCCGATTTGATCAACGCCGACCCGGGCATGCGCGCGGTGCTGATCCGCGACGACGATACCTTCGTGCCGTTGCAGGAACGCTACCAGCGCGCGCGCCGGGCACAGGCCGACCTGTTCGTCTCGATCCATGCCGACGCCGCGCTGAACAACGCCGCCAGCGGCTCCTCGGTGTTCGTGCTGTCGACCAAGGGCGCGTCCTCGCAGGCCGCGCGCTGGTTGGCCGACAAGGAAAACGCGGCCGATCTGGTCGGTGGCGTCAGTCTCGACGACAAGGACAAGAACCTGTCCGCGGTGCTGCTCGACCTGTCGCAGAGCGCCACCATGCGCATGAGCGAGGACGCGGCGGACAAAGTGCTCGGTTCGCTGAAGGATCTGGGCAAGGCGCACAAGAAGCAGGTGGAGCACGCCAATTTCGTGGTGCTGCGTTCACCCGATGTGCCCTCGATGCTGGTCGAGACCGGTTTCATCACCAACCCGGACGAAGAGCGCAAGCTCGGCGATCCCGAGCACCGCAAGCGCCTGGCCTACGCCATCGCCCAGGGCCTGCGCGCCTATTTCGTGGAGCAGCCGCTGCCGGGCACCTATTACGCCCGCAAGAGCAGCGTATCCGGCGCCGGCGTGACCGCGGCCGGCACCGGCATCATCCCCTGATTGCCGGCCGGCGGCCGCGCCCATTCGGTACAATAAGCGGCCATGCGCATCCATAAACTGCCTGATGTCCTGATCAACCAGATCGCCGCCGGCGAGGTGGTCGAACGCCCGTTCTCGGTGGTCAAGGAATTGGTCGAGAACGCGCTGGACGCCGGCTCGGCCAAGGTCGAGATCGAACTGGAGGAGGGCGGCATCCGCCTGATCCGGGTGCGTGACGACGGCGACGGCATCAGCCCGGACGACCTGCCGGTGGCGGTACAGCGGCATGCCACCAGCAAAATCGCCAGCCTGGACGACTTGGAGCAGGTCGCCACGCTCGGCTTCCGCGGCGAAGCCTTGCCCTCGATCGCGTCGGTCTCGCGCTTTTGCATCCGTTCGCGCCGTCCCGATGCCGAGCACGGCGCCGCGCTGGCCATCGAGGGCGGCCGAATCGGGGCGGTGCTGCCCGAAGCGCACCCGAAAGGCAGTACGGTGGAGGTGCGCGACCTGTTCTACAACGTGCCGGCCCGCCGCAAATTCCTGAAGGCCGAGCGCACCGAGCTGAACCACATCGACGACTGGCTGGGCTCGTTGGCCTTGGCCAAGCCCGCGGTGGAGCTGCGCGTGCGCCATAACGGCAAGGCCTACAAGCATTACAAGCCGGCCGATGCCGGTGCCCGCCATCTGGAGCGCGTGGCGCAGGTGCTGGGCGAGGGCTTTGCCGGCAGCTGCCTGCCGGTGGCCGCCGAACATCAGGGCATGGTGCTCAGCGGCTGGGTCGGTCTGCCCACCGTGGCGCGTTCCAGCGCCGACCAGCAGTATTTCTTCGTCAACGGCCGCGCCGTGCGCGACAAGACCGTGGCGCATGCCGTGCGCCAGGCCTATGCCGACGTGCTGTACCACGGCCGGCATCCGGCCTTCGTGCTGTTCCTGGACATCGATCCGCTGCGGGTCGACGTCAACGTGCATCCGGCCAAGCACGAAGTGCGCTTCCGTGACGGCCGCGCGGTGCACGATTTCATCTACCGCAGCCTGCACCGCCTGCTGGCCGATACCCGCGCCGGCGCCCTGCCGGAGCCGCCGCCTGCCGCCGCCGCCCCCTCGGCGTTCCCGTTGGCCTACGGCCTGCCGCAGGCGCGCATGGCGCTGCCGGTGCAGGAAAACCTGGCGCAGTACCGCAGCCTGTA
>CAZRXZ010000090.1:0-5583 GCA_964604095.1 uncultured Arenimonas sp.
CCGTGAACGCCGAACTGCTGATCAACGTCACCCCGCGCGAGACCCGCGTGGCCCTGGTCGAGAACGGCCTGCTGCAGGAGCTGCACATCGAACGCAGCTCGCGCCGCGGCGTGCTCGGCAACATCTACAAGGGCCGCGTGCAGCGGGTGATGCCCGGCATGCAGGCCGCCTTCGTCGACATCGGACTGGAACGCGCCGCGTTCCTGCACGCCTCCGACATCGTGGCCGCGCGCCCGGCCGACGTGTCCGACGACGAGCAACGTCCGCAGCCGCTGATCACCTCGCTGGTGCACGAAGGCCAGGACATCGTGGTGCAGGTCATCAAGGATCCGATCGGCAGCAAGGGCGCGCGCCTGACCACCGAGATCTCGATGCCGTCGCGCTACCTGGTGCTGCTGCCGGATTCGCGTACGGTCGGCGTCTCCAGCCGCATCGACGACGAGGACGAACGCCAGCGCCTGAAGCGGATCGTGCAGGCGCACGCCGAGGCCAAGCGCTGCGGCTACATCATCCGCACCAACGCCGAAGGCGTGGACGCGGCGTTCATCGAGCAGGACATCGCCTATCTGGAGCGCGCCATCGGCGTGCTGCGCCAGAGCGCGCAGTCGGCCAAGGCCGGCGACTGCGTGTACGAGGACCTGTCGTTGCCGATGCGCGCGGTGCGCGACATGCTGCGCGCCGACGTCGCCAGCGTCACCCTCGATTCGCGCGAGACCTTCGACAAGGTGGTGCGCTTCGCCCAGAAGCTGATGCCGGACCTGGCCGGCCGCATCCGCCATTACGGCGGCGAACGCCCGATCTTCGACCTGTACAGCGTCGAGGACGAGATCGGCCGCGCGCTCGACAAGCAGGTGCCGCTGAAGTCCGGCGGCTACCTGGTGTTCGACCAGACCGAGGCGATGACCTCGGTCGACATCAACACCGGCTCCTTCCTGGGCCAGAAGAACCTGGAGGAGACGGCCTACCGCACCAACCTGGAGGCGGCGCAGTCGGTGGCGCGCCAGCTGCGCCTGCGCAACCTGGGCGGCATCATCGTCATCGACTTCATCGACATGCAGGACGACGAGCACAAGCGCCAGGTGCTGCGTACGCTGGAGAAGGGCCTGGCGGCCGACCACGTGAAGACCACGGTGTACGAGTTCTCGCCGCTCGGCCTGGTCGAGATGACCCGCAAGCGCACGGTCGAAAGCCTGCAGCGCCAGCTGTGCGAGCCGTGCGCGGCCTGCGCCGGCCGCGGTTACATCAAGACCGCCGAGACCGTGATCTACGAGATCTTCCGCGAAGTCACCCGCGCCGTGCGCCAGTTCGAGGCCGACAAGGTGATGGTGATGGCCGCGCCCAAGGTGGTGGCCAAGATCACCGAGGAGGAATCGACGGCGGTGGCCGAGCTCGAGGAGTTCATCGGCAAGGACATCCGCTTCCAGCCCGACGAACAGTACGCGCAGGACCAGTTCGACGTGGTGCTGTCCTGAGCCATGCCGACGCGCTGGCGCCGGACGTTCCGCTACACGCGCCGCACCCTGGGCTACGGCTTCCTGGTGCTGTTGATCCTGGCGGCGGCTTTGGTCAGCGCCGCCAATCTGCTGCTGCCGGTCATCGAGGACAATCCCGAGCGCGTGCAGGCCTGGTTGTCCCGGCAGGTCGGGCAGCCGGTCCGTTTCGATAAGAGCGAGACCCGCTGGACCCGGCGCGGCCCGCGCATCAGCCTGAGCGGCCTGCGCGTCGGCCAGGGCGAGGCGACGGTCGAGATCGCGCGCGCCGAACTGCTGGTGGCGGTGTATTCCGGCCTGTTCCCCGAGCATCCGCTGACCGAGCTCAAGGTCAAGGACCTGCGCCTGCGCCTGGAGCAGCAGGCCGACGACCGCTGGCTGCTGCTCGGCGTGCCGCACCGGGCCGACAGCCGCACCGACGCCCTGGACGTGCTGTCGGGCTTCGGCGAGCTGCAGGTCGAGCGTTCCACGCTGACGGTGCAGGCCAAGGGCCGCGCGCCGGTGGCGTTCCCGCGCATCGACATGCGCCTGCGCGTGCAGGGCGACCGGCTGCGGCTCGGACTGCGCGCCGAGGCACGCCGCGGCGCCGAGCCCCTGCGCCTGACGGCCGACCTGGATCGGCGTGCGATGTCCGGCCGGGTTTGGCTGGGCGGCGAGCGTCTGCAGGCGGCGCATTGGTTGGCGATGATGCCGGAATGGCAGGTGCCGGCGCTGTCCTCGCGTTCGCGGCTGGATCTGTGGGCGCAGGTCGAACGTCGCCGGGTGATGCGCGTGCGCGGACGGCTCGGCATCGACGCCCTGGCCTTGGCCGACGCCCCGACGCGCGCGTTCGGCCTCGGGCGCGAAACCCTGTACGACCGCATCGAGGCCGACTGGCTCTGGCGCCGCACCCGCGACGGCTGGCAGGCGCAGGTGCCGGCCGTGGTGTTCCGCAAAGGCCGCAACAGCGAACGCATGGTGAACCTGCGCCTGGCCGCCGCCGGCGGGCGTTGGCGGGCGCAGGCCGACCGCATCGCCCTGCAGCCGCTGAGCACGGTGTTGCCGCTGGGCGCGGGCCGCATGCCGCAGTTGGCGGAGTGGTCGCGCCGGGCCGGCCTGTACGGCACGCTGAGCGGCGTCAGCGCCGCCGGCGATGCCGGTGTCGGCCGCTGGCGGGTCAATGGCGCCGTGCACGGCGTCGGCTTCAACCCGATCGGCAAGGCGCCCGGCCTGCGCGGCGTGCAGGCCGCGTTCGTGGCCGACGAGCGCGGCGGCAGCCTGCGTTTCCGCCCCGGTACGGTGGCCTTGGATTGGCCGATGGCGTTCGGCGCGCCGGTCGACAGCCGTTTCGAGGGCTCCGTGGCCTGGTGGCGCAGCGGGCCGGATTGGGTGGTCGGCACCCGCGGCCTGCGGTGGCGCGGCGAGGGCATGGATCTGGATGCCGATGCCCAACTGCAGTTCATGCCCGGCCGCAAGGCGCCGTTGCTGAACCTGGCGGCGCGTCTGGCGCCGTTCGAATTCGCCACCGCCAAGCGCTTCTGGCCGCGGCACGTGATGCCCAAAGCCACCATCGCCTGGCTGGATATGGCCTTGGAGAAGGGCCGCGTGCGCGACGGCCACGTGCTGATCGCCGGTGATTTGGCCGATTGGCCGTTCAGCGCCAAAGCCGGCCGCTTCCAAGCCACCGCGACTGTGCAGGCCGAGCGGCTGAAGTTCAGCCGCGATTGGCCCGCCGCCGAGAATGCGGTGATTCCGGTCGACTTCAACGGGCCAGGCTTCACCGGCAGCGGCCGCGCCCGCTTCCTGGGCAATCCGGTCGAGATCCGGCCGAGCGGCATCGCCGCCTTCAAGCAGTCGGAACTGCGCATCGACGTGCACAGCGATTCCGACCTCGCGCGCCTGTTGCCGGTGCTGCGCGAGACGCCGCTGAAGACCCGGGTCGGCCCGAGCGTGCTGGCCCTGCAGGGCCAGGGGCCGGTGAGCGCCGAAGTGCGCATGCTTTTCCCGCTCAAGCAGGGCGCGGCCGGCAACCGCATCGAAGGCGACATCGCCTTCCGCGGCACCGAGCTGCGCGCGCCGGAATGGAAACTGCAGCTGCGCAACGCGCAAGGCCGGGCCCGCTTCGACAACGGCGGTTTCCGCACCGAGCAGTTGGCGGGGCGGATGCTCGGCCAGCCGGTGCGCCTGGATCTGCGCGTGGGCGACGGCCATGTGCGCGCGCCGGGCAACCGGGTCGAAGCGCTGCTCGGCGGCGAGTTCCCGGCCGATACCCTGCTGGCGTACGATGCCGCGCTGGCCGAACTCAAGCCGATGTTCAAGGGCCGCAGCGCCTGGCGTTTCGCGGTCACCGTGCCGAAAACGGCGGATGGCGGCGACGCGCCGGTCTGGCTGGAGGCGCAGTCCAACCTGGCCGGCACCGCCGTGCTGCTGCCCACGCCCTTGGCCAAGCCGGTAGCCGAATCCACCGCGTTTTCCCTGCGCACGCGTCTGCCGGTGGAGCAGGGCGTGCTCGAATTCCGCCTCGGCCCCGAATTCCGGCTGTTGATGAAGCGGCCCAAGGATCGCGCCGCGGCCGGGGTCGCCTTGTTCGGGCCGCAGGCGCAAGGCGCCCTGCCGGCCACCGGCATCTCCGTGCGCGGCACCGCCTCCGAGTTCGACGTGCCGGCCTGGCTGGCCTTGGCCAAGAAGACCGTCGGCGGCGAGGGCCTGCAGGGCTTCGACCTGAGCGTGACGCGGTTCCGCCTGCTGGGCAACGATTTCGGCGCGGTGCGCCTGCAGAAACTGCCCGGAAACGGCGGCTTGCACATGCGCGCCAGCGGCGCCCGGCTGGACGGTAGCCTGTCGGTTCCGGACGCCGCCGGCGCGCCGATTTCGGCCCGTTTCGGCAAGGTCCATTTCAACGGCTTCGGCGCCGGCGGCAAGCCGGCGTCGGGCGACAGCGCCTTGGATCTGGGCGATCCGGCGCAGTTGCCGCCGCTGCAGTTGCAGATCGACGACCTGCGCTTCGGCGAATTGGTGCTCGGCCGGGCCGAACTGCAGACCGGCCCCGGCGCGCAGGGCCTGCAGATCCGCCGTCTGAGCACGCGCTCGACGGCGCTGTCGATCGACGCCATGGGCCAGTGGCAGCGCATCGGCGGGCGCGACCGCACGGCCCTGCAGGCCGACGTGAGCAGCCCGGACCTGGGCAATCTGCTGACCGCCATGCGTTACGCCGGGGTGATCAAACGCGGCAAGAGCCGGGCCGAGCTCAACGGCTATTGGGACGGCGCGCCGGTCGACTTCAGCCTGGCCGCGTTCCGCGGCAGCATGGCGCTCGACATCCGCGACGGCCAGATCCTGGGCGTCGATCCCGGCGGCGGCCGGGTGCTGGGCCTGATCAGTCTGGCCGAATTGCCGCGCCGGCTGACCCTGGACTTCCGCGATTTCTTCAACAAGGGCATGGCCTTTTCCAGCATCAAGGGCCGCTTCGACTTCGCCCAAGGCAAGGCCGATACCCGCAACCTGCTGATCGACGCGCCGGCGGCCGACATCCGCATCAGCGGCAGCACCGATCTGGTCAAGGAACAGTTCGACCAGCGCGTGCGCGTGGAGCCCAAGGCCGGCGGCCTGTTGCCGGTGATCGGCGCGGTCACCGCCGGCCCGATCGGCGCCGCCGCCGGCGTGGTGGCGCAGGCGGTGCTGGACAAGCCGCTGAAGCAGGGCTCGGCCGTCGAATACCGCATCCGCGGCCCCTGGGCCGCGCCCGAGGTGCTGAAGGTGGAGGAGCCCAAGCGATGAGGCGCGGAGCGCCGGCGCTGGTGCTGGCTGCGGCGCTGCTTTCGGCCTGCGGGCATGTGCCGCAGAAAAGCGCCTTGGCCGAGTGGTCGCCTTCGCGCAACTTCGATGCGCGAAGGCCGCGCCTGATCGTACTGCACGCCACCGAGATGGACAGCGCCGAAGGCGCGCTGCGCGTGCTGAAGAGCGCCAACAGCGGCGGCCGGGTCAGCGCGCATTATCTGATCGCCGAGGACGGCCGGATCTTCCAGCTGGTGAAGGATTCACAGCGCGCCTGGCATGCCGGCGGCGGCCGCTGGGGCGGCTACAACGACCTCAATTCGCTGTCGCTCGGCATCGA
>CAZRXZ010000091.1:0-5548 GCA_964604095.1 uncultured Arenimonas sp.
CGCGACGTGCTCGGCCAGGCCAAGACCGGCAGCGGCAAGACCCTGGCGTTCGCGCTCGGTCTGCTGTCGCGGCTGCAGCCGGTACCGGGCGTGCAGGCCCTGGTGCTGTGCCCCACGCGCGAGCTGGCCGACCAGGTGACGCAGGCCATCCGCCGCGCCGCCGCGCGCCTGCCGAACCTGAAGGTATCGGCGTTCTACGGCGGCATCCCGCTGCGCGTGCATGCCGAATCGCTGGTGCACGAGCCGGCGGTGGTGGTGGGTACGCCCGGCCGCGTGCTGGAGCTGGTCGAAACCGGCGCGCTGGCGCTGGACGGCGTGCAGACGCTGGTGCTGGACGAAGCCGACCGCATGCTCGACATGGGCTTCGAACCGGCCATCCAGGCCATCTGCAAGGCCCTGCCGGGGCGACGCCAGACTCTGCTGTTCTCGGCCACCTTCCCGGACGCCGTGCGTGCGCTGTCGAAAGGCTACCAGCGCGAGCCGCGCGAGATCCTGCTCGATACCGACACCCGCTCCGAGCACATCGAGCAGCTGTTCTTCGAGGTGCCGGCCAACCGCAAGAACGACGCGCTGGTGCAGTTGCTCGGCCGTCTGCAGCCGGCGCAGGCCTTGGTGTTCTGCAATACCAAGCTCGATTGCCAGAACGTCGAACGCCATCTGGCCAAGGCCGGGTTCGACGTGACCGCGCTGCACGGCGACCTGGAGCAGCGCGAGCGCGACGAGGCCATGGTGCGCTTCCAGAACGGCAGCGCGCGCGTGCTGGTGGCCACCGATGTGGCCGCGCGCGGCCTGGACGTGGCCGGATTGGAACTGGTGCTGAGCTACGAGCTGGCGCACCAGGCCGACGTGCATGTGCACCGGGTGGGCCGCACCGGCCGCGCCGGCATGGACGGACGCGCCCTGGCGCTGGTGGCGCCGGCCGAAACCGGCCGGGTCAAGGCCATCGAGGAGCAGATGGGCTTCAGCGCGCAATGGCAGCGCATCGACCTCGGACAGATCGCGCTGAAGCCGCTGAAGGCCGAGTGGCGCACGCTGATCATTGACGCCGGCCGCAAGGACAAACTGCGCCCGGGCGACATCCTCGGCGCGCTGACCGGCAAGCAGGCGGTGGCCGGCGCCGAGGTCGGCAAGATCGCGCTGTTCGACACCCGCGCCTATGTCGGCATCCGCCGCGGGGTGGCCGACAAGGCCCTGCAGACCCTGCGGCAGGATAAAATCAAGGGACGCAGCTTCCGCGTCCGCGTGCTCGACCACTGATTCCGGGAAACTCCTCATGCGCTTCCGTTCCGCCTTGCTTGTGCTCAGCCTTATCGTCTCGTCCGCCGTTTCCGCCGCCACCGGCCTGGAACCGGCCGCGCGCGGCTTGCCCGTGGCCCAGCGCCTGCTGCCGCCGGACAACCTGCGCCTGCCGCCGGCCAATGCCGTGCGTACCGCCAGCGGCCTGCGTTATGTGGTGCTGCAGGCCGGCAACGGCACGCGCCACCCGACCCTGACCGACACGGTCGAGATCGATTACATCGGTTGGGATTTCCAGGGCCGCGCCTTCGACAGCACCCTGCCGCGCGGCGCGCCGTCGCAGTTTCCGCTGATCGGCCTGATCAAAGGCTGGCAGGAGGGCGTGCCGCTGATGCGCGCCGGCGACACCTTCCGCTTCTGGATTCCCGGCAAGCTGGCCTACGACGGCCTGCCCGGCGGCGATGCGCCGCGGGGCAACCTGGTGTTCGACGTGACCCTGCACGGCACCGTGCTGAAGCCGTGAGCATGTCGGTCCGGGTCAACAAATACATCGCCGACACCGGCTTCTGTTCGCGCCGCGAGGCCGAGGAGCTGATCAAGGCCGGCCGCGTCACCGTCAACGGCCAGAAGCCCTCGCTGACCACGCGCGTGGCCGAGGGCGACAGCGTGCTGGTCGACGGCCAGAGCCTGCGCGTGCGCAAGGCCAAGCCGGGCCAGCGCAAGCACGTGTACATCGCGCTCAACAAGCCGGTGGGCGTCACCTGCACCACCGACGAGACGGTGAAGGGCAACATCGTCGATTTCGTCGGCCACGAACAGCGCATCTTCCCGATCGGCCGCCTGGACAAGGATTCGGAAGGCCTGATCCTGCTGACCAGCAACGGCGACATCGTCAACGAGCTGCTGCGCGCCGAGAACCGCAAGGAGAAGGAATACCTGGTGGCGGTCAACAAGGCGGTGACCGAGGAGTTCCTGCGCGGCATGGCCAAGGGCGTGCGCATCCACCGCGAAACCACCTTGCCGTGCAAGACCCGCAAGATTGCGCCGTACGGCTTCGCCATCACCCTGACCCAAGGCCTGAACCGGCAGATCCGGCTGATGGCGGCGGCCTTCGGCTACCGCGTCACCCAGCTGCGCCGGGTACGCATCATCAACGTCAAGCTCGGCGCGTTGAAGGTCGGGCAGTGGCGCAACCTCACCGACGCCGAGCTGAAAGGCCTGCTGCCCGAACGCACGGAATGGTGAGTACGGCCTTTACAGCCGACGCGCGTCGCGGAAATCCTTGATTTCGGTCTTCTCGACCGTCATGTCCAGCACCGTGCTGAAGCGGGCCTCGACCGGTTTGCCGTTCAGGCGCTGCGGCTCGAACTTCCATTTCTGCAGCGAATCGCGGGCGAAGCGCCGGGCCGGTTCCGGCAGCACGCCGTTGTCGGACACCACCTCGATGCTGCCGCACATGCCGTCGGCGCCGACCAGGCAGGACACCGTCAGCTTGCCTTTCCAGTCGCCTTGGCCGCTGAGCTCGCGCGGGTAGGGCGCGAACTGCTCGCGCACCGGCATCGGCGACAGGTTGATGGCATCCAGCGACACCGAGCCGCCGCCGGCCGAAGGCGTGACGGTATAGCTCAGCAGCAGGCCGGAACGCAGGGTCGCCGGCGCGCCGGCGTCGGTCGGCGGATCGATGCGCAGGGCCGCGATGCGTTTGTTGACCGCGGCCACGAACGCCGCCGGATAGTCCGATTCCTTCTTGATCTTGGCGGCGGTGACCGTGCCTTCGGTGCCGATTTCGACATCGGCCCAGATCGCGACGGTGTAGGGCTTGTCGTCGGCGGCGAGGGCCGGCGCGAGCGCGGCGGCGAGCAGGAGGGCGAGGGCGGTCTTCAGGCGGCGGTTCGGCATGGTCGGCGTCGGTTTTCGGGATGGAATTCGAAATATAGTCGAAATCCGCGGAACCGGCCATCGTCCGCCGGATTCAAAGGCCGCCAATCCAACTCGAGGCCAAGGCGCCGACGCAGGCCAGGATCAGGGTTACGCTGATCCAGCCGGCAATCAGGGCGCCGCGGCCGCTTTTGGCCGAGCCCATCAGCGCGGCGTTGCCCGAGAGCAGGATCAGCGCGATGGCATGCAGCGGCAGCAGCACGGCGTTGACCACTTGGCTGGCGTAGATCAGCGGAATCAGCGGCAGGCCGGGAATCGACACCACGCTGGCGGCCGCCACCACCAGGCCGACGAAGGCGGCGTAGAACAATTGGAAGTGCCGGGCGTCGAGGTCGAGCGAGGCCGGCGCGCCGATGCCTTCGGCGATCGAATAGGCGGTCGCCATCGGCACCACGGCCGCCGCCAGCAGCGATGCGCCGAGCAGGCCGGCGCCGAACAGCACGGTGGTGAAACGGCCGGCCAAGGGCTCCAGCGCCAGCGCCACGTCCTTGGCGTCGGTGATGGCGATGCCGGCGCGGTGCAGGGTGGCGGCGCAGGCCACGGCGATGGCCAGGCCGATCAGGCCGGTGAGGACCGAGCCGATGAGCACATCGACCCGCTCCCAGCCCAGGTTGGCGACGGTGATTTTCTTGTCGACCGCATAGGATTGGATGAAGGCCAAGCCCCAGGGCGCCAGCGTGGTGCCCAGCGCCGCCGCGATCGCGATCCAGCCGGCGGGGGTGGCCGGCAGGCTCGGCAGCAACGAATGGCGCCAGACCAGCGACCAGTCCGGTCCGGCCAGGATGCCGTCGACGATGTACAAGGCCAGGGTCGAGGAGATGAACAGCAGCACGCGTTCGATCCGGTAGAACGAACCGAGCACCACCACCAGCGAAATCAGCACGGCGGCCAGCGGCGCGCTGATCCAGGGCGGCACGCCGGCCAGCGAGGCCGCTGCCGAGATGCCGGCGTATTCGGCGCAGATGGTGCCGAAGTTGGCGAACAGCAGGCCGAGCACGGCGGCATAGCCCCAGCCCTTGCCCCAGTGCGCGCGGATGACCGCGACGAAACCCTTGCCGGTGGCGGCGCCGAGGCGCACCGCCATCAGATGGAATTGGATCAGCAGCAGGGTGGAGGCCGGGATGATCCACAGCAGGCGATAGCCGTGCTCGGCGCCGAGCATCGAGTAGGTGGTGATGCCGGCCGGGTCGTCGTCCGACAGGCCGGCCAACAGGCCCGGGCCGAGCACCGCGAAGAACGCCGCCATCGCGCCGATGCCGGCGGCGCGCAGGCGCTGGAACCGGACGGTGATGCCGCGCTTGTGGTGCGCCAGCCCGTGCGCCGGCGCGCCCTCGCGCCGACCGAGCAGGTGTTGCAGGTGCCGTCTCTTCTGTTTGCCGTGGACCGTCATGCCGCCCGCCTCAGGCCTGCAGGTGCCGCAGCGCGCCGAGCGCCGCCACGCGGCCGCTGGCCAGGCTGGCGGTCAGCAGATAGCCGCCGGTCGGCGCTTCCCAGTCCAGCATTTCGCCGGCGAAGAACAGCCCCGGGCGTTCGCGCCACATCAGCTGCGCGTCCAGCTGCGGCAAGGTCACGCCGCCGGCGCTGCTGATCGCCTCGGCGATCGGGCGCGGCCGCTCCAGCCGCAACGGCAGGCGCTTGAGCAGGCCCGCCAGCGCCGGCGGATCGGCTGGCGGCTGGCGTCCGGTCAGCTCGTGCAGCAGGGCGGTCTTGATCGGCGGCAGCTTGAACTGCCGGCGCAATACGTCGCTCAGGCTGCGGCCGTTGCGCGGCCGCGCCAGTTGCTGCGCGATGCGGGCTTGGCTGTGGTCGGGCAGCAGGTCGAGCGCGATGGTGCAGGCGCCGTCGCGGGCGATGCGTTCGCGGATGTCGGCGCTGCGGGCGTAGATCACACTGCCTTCGATGCCGTATTCGCTGATCACGCATTCGCCCTGCAGGCCGTCGCCGGCTTCGTCCGGCAGACGGATGCGCAAGGGCTTCAGCGGCTGGCCGGCGAACCTGGCGCGGAAAAAATCCGACCAGGCATGCTCGAAGCCGCAATTGGCCGGCTGCAAGGGATCGATCGCCAAGCCCTGCACGCGCAACCAATCCTGCCAGCCGCCGTCCGAGCCCAATTGCGGCCAGCTGGCACCGCCCAGGGCGAAGATGGCCGCGTCGGCCGCGATCAGGGTTTCGCCCGCCGGCGTGTCCATCCGCAGCCGGCCGTCCGGCCCGAATCCGAGCATATCGTGCCGCACGTGGAACTGCACACCGAGCTCGCGCAGGCGTTTGAGCCAGGCGCGCAGTAGCGGCGCGGCCTTCATGTCGGTCGGGAACACGCGGCCGGAACTGCCGACGAAGGTGGCGATGCCCAGGTCCTGCGCCCAATCGCGCGCGG